>USPX01000096.1 GCA_900556665.1 uncultured Eubacteriales bacterium | reverse complement strand
GATTTACTTTACAATAGTAAAGAAACTTTTACTACTAGAAAGACTTACTTTAGCTTAATTGTGAGGGGGATATTTTATGAAGTATACTTTTGAAGACAAAGAAGACCTAGTAACATTTATTTGCAATGAAATCATTACAACCGCAGAGGCAACTGGTATGCTGAATTGCTCTAGACAATATCTAGATGAACTAGTAAGCAAGGGAAAGATCACTCCGATTAAAACAATTAACCGCGTAAGGCTCTACTGGAAAAATGACATTGATACGTTAGTCAAAAAAAAGCAAAATAGCTAGCTTCTAAAAGAAGCTAGCTATTTCTTGTTCATTTAATGTTTCTTTTTCAATTAAACTTTGTGCAAGGGCTTCAAGTTTATTTTGATGAGCTATAATTAAAGCCTTTGTTTCTTCATAAAGGGCTTCCATATATTTCACGCTACGTGTAATGAAGGCCTCATCTTCTACTGTTTGTTTCCCTGTTAAAACATTTAAGTTTACAAGGCCATAAGCCTCATCCATCCCATATCTTAATAAAATATTACGCATAGATTCACTGGCCTTTTCAATATCGTTACTTGCCCCTGTTGTAATCAGTTCTTTTCCAAAAATAATCTCTTCAGCTGCGCGTCCTGCTAAGCTAATTTTAATATTATTTAAAAGCTCTGTTTTATTCATATACATTTTGTCTTTAGGGATATTCATACTAAATCCGCCAAAGCCTTTTGTACTTGGAATAATAGTTACTTTCGTCACACTGTTTTCAGGTGCAATCAGTTTTGTCACTAACGCGTGTCCTGCTTCATGATAAGCTGTAATGCGCTGATCCATTTCGCTAATGCCGCTGCGGTCTTTCTTTTCTTTCCCAGCTACCACTGTATAAAAAGCAGTATCAATGGCTGCTTGATCAATACATGGCTTGTTACTTGAAACGGCACAAATGGCTGCTTCATTTAAAAGATTTTCAAGCATGGCCCCTGTGAAATATACTGTTTGTTTGGCGATATTTGTGACTTCCACTTCATCTGAAAGTGGTTTATTTTTAAGGTGAAGCTTAATAATTTGTTCTCTGGCTTTAAGGTCAGGATAGCCTACCTCAATATGTCTATCAAATCGTCCTGGACGAAGGAGAGCGTCATCTAAAGTATCTAATCTATTAGTTGCTGCAATGACTACAACGCCTTCATCATCTTTGAAACCTGACATTTCTGTTAAAAGTGCATTTAATGTTTGATCTTTTTCATCGTTACTTTGCATGCTACCATTACTACGTTTCTTACCAATGGCATCAATTTCATCAATGAAGATCACTGCTTTACCTTCTTTACGTGCACTCTTAAAGAGTTCTCTTACACGACTGGCACCGACACCTACATACATTTGCATAAAGTCTGAACCACTTACTGAGAAGAAGCTTACACCTGCTTCTTTAGCAATGGCCTTAGCAAGTAATGTTTTACCTGTCCCTGGAGGACCATAGAGGATAAACCCTTTAGGCATACGTGCCCCCATCTTAGCGTACTTCTCTGGTTCTTTCATAAAGTCAATGAGTTCAGCTACTTGTTCTTTCGCTTCTTCATTTCCTGCGATATCATCAAAGCCGCACTTAAGTTCACTAGGTTCAACCTTTTTGTCACCGATGCCCATTTTGCCTCGGCCATCTCCTTGTTTTTTCACCATATTAAAAATCGCAATAAACATGGCTACCATTAAACTTGTACTAATGATATATTGAATCATTGATGTATCATTTTTCACTTTTTCTGTGACATCTATATTATTTAAAAGCAATGCTTCTTTTAAGCCTTCTTTTCTTGGATTATCTGTTGTATAAACTGTATCACTATTTTTTAATTTAAACTTTAAAGTTGAAGCATTACTAAGTTCTACTTTTTCAACTTGCTCATTTTGTATTTCTCTTAAAAACTGTGTGTAGCTCACTTTATTTGCGGCCTTATGACCTGCAAACACTACACTTCCAAATGCTACAAGACCACATACCAGACTTACTAATATATATTTCTTCATGTCTTTCTTTTGTTTCATTGAACTACCTCCTAATGCCCTTTCCACTTGTTAGGTGTAGGGGGTACGTGTTGAATATATTATACGTCCTGCCTATTTGAATTACATTAGTAAGTCGATGGAAATTTATTTAATTCATGGCAAAAAAAAATTGGAGAAAGACGACGGGTCTTTCTCCTTGAGAGAAGGTATTTTATTCTAGGGGTAGCAAATAATTAAATATTTACTGTAACATCTGGGGGAAGTTACAAGTACATTATAACAACACCTCCGATGTAAAGTTGCCTTAATTTTTCATTTTATTTCTACACTTTTTATATATTTTTAAACATCTTTCATTTTACTTGTGCATTCTTTACATAACAAACTTAATTTTATATATTATATTATTATTTTCACCAATTTTCTTTCCACTTATAGGAATAATTTTTCTTTTTTCTACATTTTACACAATTCACCTTTCATTCCATGCACATAATTACTGATTTAATAGGATTATAGCTTTTTTTGTCAACTTCTCTTTTATTGTGACGTAGAAAATATATTTAACAACAAAAGGTTACAAATAATATCCATGTCTTTATGACAGGTGGATATTATTTGTAACCTTTTTTAAATGGGCATTAATCAGTTCTTCGGCTTTATCGCCATCTCTATTTTTAATGGCTTCATAAATGCCACGATGTTCTTCAATTAAATAATTGACACGTCCTGGTGTTGCCATTGATTTCTTCCTTACTTGCTGGATATAAGTATGGAAATCAGATAACACATGCTTAATAATCTTACTCTTTGTAGCATTATAAATGGCATCATGGAATGTATGGTCTAGACTTTCAAGACGACTCAGATCTCCTTTGCTTGCATAAAACTCAGTAAGCTCTATGATTTCCTCCATCTTTTCTAGTTCTTCCTGCGTAATACGCTCTGCTGCTAATCGCCCTGCTACACCTTCTAACTTGTCTCTTACCAAGAAAATATCGTGCACATCTTCTTCTGTAATCCCACAAACTACTGTTTCTTTATTTGGAATAGAACGTACTAAGCCTTCTAATTGTAACTGTCTAATCGCTTCCCTTACAGGCGTACGACTCACCTTTAATTCATTGGCAATAGCAGATTCTCTTAAAGTATCTCCTGGTTTATATTTACCTTCTAATATAGATTGCCTTATGGTTTGGAATACTCGCTCTCTTAATGATGATTTATCTGTACTATCAGATTCGTAGATCACTTTTTCCTCCTCGCTCGCTATGAGCTATGTATAATGGTATACAATATATTTTAACAACTTTTCTAAAACATTCAATACCATTTTAAACTTCCGTTAATACTGAATCCATTTCCCATCATCCCCTTGATAAGCGATGATACTCTCTTTTAAAGTACGATTTGCAATCTGCCAATTTTCGCTTGCTACGTTAATGTCCATATCCCATTTCAGAACTAAACGATAAACACGCTCCTTCTGACTTCCCTCTATTTCCTCCAAATTGGTGAGCTCCACAATTTCTGTGGTCTCACTTTGTAAATAGCCATTTTCCTTAACCTTCCCAAAGCTTGCCTCAATGTGCAGTGTGGCATCTTGTACATCCTTTTGATTAATAAACCAATCCTTATAGAGCTGTACCTCTTTATTTCTACTACGTGCCTCAAAGTAATTGGCTACTGCCCCACTTTCTTTGGTCTTAATCCCCTCTAAATAGTCTTTATAAAAAGTATCAATAAAATGATGCCATTTCTCTTCCCCCTCTTCTGAAAGGGCTAATTCCTCAAACTTCAAATTGCAATTTGTATTATCAATTGTCACCTTTTGTATAATTGGGTCAATGACCTTGTAAGGACTTTTTATACATAAAGTATATTCCCCAGGTAACAGGTCACTAAACGTTACCTTTGATTTATTGACAGTCTTATGGAGCTGATCTAGGCTAACCTCCATCCCCTTCACCGTTTTTACACTTACACTCATCATATCATAAGGCACAATCACTTCAGTTTGCTCCGGTACCTTTAACATCTGTGTATAATTTTTATAAGTCTTCTTTGGCATAATAACCTGCAATACATAATTCCCTGGCAAGAAGCCCTTGCCTACAAATTTCCCCTCCTGCTTATCCGTTATAGGCTTCCCATTAATATACACCTTCGCCATAGAAGGGGCATAAATAGTAATCCATTCACTCTTAAAAGGATTCACAACCTCCCACTTCTTATCATTTCGCACAAGCTCCAGCTGGGCCTCCTCATTTTTATTGCCATATGTATAAACCACTTTACACACCGCTGTATTAGTCCCTTTAAACTGCACCTTTCCTACAAGCTGCGCCTGTATCAGCTTCTTATACACCTGCCCATAATAAGCAATCATTTCCTTGGCATCCACATCCGCATTCAAACTCTCACGACTTAAACACCTATAAGCCTTCTCATATTCCCCCCTCTCAATAGTCTTTATATAATTCTCCGCTGTCCAAATAGGCCCTTTATAATAATTATAGCCAGCTTGTATTATCTCAATAAAGAAAAATATAATCACAGCATATAATATCCTCGTTATAATCTTATTCCCTATATCCTTCATACCTCCCCCTCCTCTATTCCTATATCATATGCCCCCACCCCTTCATTTAGACTAGCCCCACATTAAAAAAGAGAGGCGCAGTACGTCCAGAAAGAAAGCGGCTACGCTTGACCACGACTAGTCTACCTTCGGAATAATCTGTTGAGGCACTTAGTGAAGATAATTGAAGAGCTTTTAGGCGAAGTGTTCGAAGCTGAGCGCTAGCGAAGCAAGTTTTTCGCCGTTTCTTCAATTATCAAGCTTAGTGCCTCACAGATTATGGAGAGTGTAGCTAGGCGTGGTCAAGCGTAGCCGCGCGCCTTTCTGTGACGTTACGCCCTCTCGTAACTGCCGCAATCAGCCTCGAGCGTTCCATCTTTATTTTTGTCATGACGTACATTAATTGCATTTAATGTACAGTACTTTTCTGTTTTATCGTGATACTTACATTCAGTGACATCACAATGAATACTCATATTCATCATTTCTATTACTCCTTTTCCCATACAAACTAAAACCTCTTCATTAGTATGGATTATTTTAAACGGAGTATACTTCTTTTATTGTTCTTTTAAAAATGCTTTAAAGCAATAGGGTGCACCAACTGTTACCCAAAGCATCACAAGTGCGTAACGAATCATATCGCATGCTTTATATACTGGGAATACTTTTTTGAGTCCGACCTGTAATAATAATACCCCGATAGTCCCAATAAGTACTTTCACAACTTGTATGCGTTTAGATTGAATCGGATTGAATTTTACATATTTTTGTTCTAAGAATGCGCCAAATGCCACACCCCAAATACTTGCAACAGTTTTATATAAGTCCCTATCCACATTTAAAATAAGTACGCCTATTACTGCCATACTTGCCCCTATTACATGCCATTTGGTAAACTGGCCATCTTCACCAATTAAACCTGCTGCGATGAATGTACTAGCAATTCCAAATAATAAACCACCTATCACATCCATTGGCCAATGTACTCCTAAATACATTCTTGAAAAACCTGTTAAGCAAATAATAATGCTGCCTAAAATGACTACAGGCTTTTTCTTTAAAATGAGCATGCTACTTGTCCAGAATGTTGTAGCAGCCTGTGTATGACCACTTGGGAATGAATAACTTGTAGCTGTATGTGCACGAATAGGTTTGACCGCTCCTACTTGAAATGGTCTTGGAAATTTAACAATATTTTTGACGATTCCATTTACGCTGGCACTAAACAAAATCATAAAGCTCAGGCGCTTACTCTTTTCTTTGTCTACACACCAGTACAAAATCATTGTAATTAATGAAAGAAATGTTGATTCTGCCATCATTGTAATCACTATCATCAGTGAGGTAATAGGCTCCATACGAAGTCCTTCTAAAAATTGTAAAATCTGTATTTGTGTCTGCATATATCGCTCCTTAGAACATACTACTTTTTTACATCATTTATTTACTTTTTTTTCCTGCTAATATTGTACAAGATTCCTTTTTGGATTACAATATGAATAACTGTACTACTTATTCAAAATTTTTAGCCTATTATTTCTTGATAAGGAGGTCTGGCATGGAATACTCTATTATTTCTACAGATTTTTTACCACAATTTTATTTAAAACAGTCCTTAGCATTAACTTGCAGTGGCAATACTGAAGAAGCAATCCAATCCATAGATGCTGCAATTATTATTAGCAACAATTCACCATTTTATATTTATCAAAAAATGAAACTGCTCTACAACTTAAATCTTACTGAACGTTGTAGTCAATTTATTATAACGCAATTAGAGTATTTATTTAAAAATGCTTCTTTATATCTAGTCTGCCGATTTATAGACTACTATCAAAAGATGCATCATCTTGATTTAGCCCGCTTAACATTACTTCTAGAAAACGCACATCTTCCTTATTGTCTCGCACTAGAATATGAAGACCTATTATATCACCCACATAAAACTTTAATTTATTTCGCACAAAAAGCAAGCCTCCAAGATCATCATAAACTTTGTATTAGTTATTGTGACCTTATCCATAAAACAAAAGCTTTTTCATCAGATACAGTTTATCTTAAAGCTTATTCTTATCATATGTTAGGCAATTTAATGAAGGCACGCCTAACCTATATGGAGTTTATTGCCTTAGAACCTGAGAATGCCTTAGCTTATCATAATCTAGGCCTTATCTTAATGGAACAAGGGCAGTATTTAGAGGCATTAAAGGCTCTTGAGAAGGCGCACCAACTTGCCCCTACTAACAAAAACTATTTAATGCATTTAGCGGAGTGCCATTGTCGTTTCAAACACTATGAAGAGGCCATTAAAATCTACGAATCACTTCATAAAGATTTTCCTGACGATTTACAGACTTATTTTAATTTATCTTATATCTACAAGAAACATCATCGTTATTTACTTGCCTATAAATATGTACATAAGGCCAAGAAGAAACTGAAGGAAGCTCCTCTCTAAAAACTAACTTTCTAAATGACTTACCAAAACTTTAACCCACTAAATCCTAAAGGAGGAGTTATATGGATAATGCAGCTTTCGAAAAATACCAGCATTTTACAGAACAAACCATCGCTAATCTTTCTAACAGAATCACAACATTAGAAGAAAAACTTAATGTGTTTACGAATTTACTTGCTGTAAGTCAGTATGTTAATCAATATATTGAAACCGAGGAATTCTTCCCACTTATTACAGATACACTCATTGGTGTATTTGGTGCTAAATATGCCACCATTTATCTTAAAACAAATGGGAATTACCTTTCTGCCACACCTTCTAATTTTTCCTTCCCATCTATTGAGGCAGAACAAGAGCTTATTATGCGCCATCACGAAGAATCCTTTATTATCAATAGTGAGACACCTATTTACATGGCTTTAGAGAATACAGCACCTGTTTTTTCATGCCTTGGTGTACCGATTACACTCAAAAACAACTTATTAGGCTTTATTATCATTGCACATGAGGAGAAA
>USPX01000095.1 GCA_900556665.1 uncultured Eubacteriales bacterium | reverse complement strand
TTGACTTAAAGGTTACAGGAAATTGGATGGATGAAGACGATGTTGAATTGAATTCGATAGATTTTGAGCAATTAACGCCAGTACAAAAGGTGATTTATAAACAAATCAAGGAGTGGTAAGAAGGATGGAGAGTATTACAACACTTGAAATTCCCTTATATGTTCCTAAATATAAGGCTAATACAAGTTATGGCTATGAAGGAAAAAAAGGTGAACGTCTATTAGAAGTATTATATGATGCGAGTGATGGATATTGCATGTATTGCTATACAAAGATAGAAGTAGATTCAAAGAGATTTGGCCAATTAGAGCATTTTATTGAAAAGAAACATACTAAGAAATCCGGAAAGTTAAAAGAATGTGTACCTAATATAGCCATAGCTTGCCCTAAATGTAATTTATCATTTAAGAAAAAGGGTGATAAGATACGAATATTTACTAAAGACCAGAAACAAGTTTATGAAGCAAGTACATGTATAGGAGAAAAATGTACTAAGGAATGTGCAGCTTATAAAGAAATGAAAAAGGTATATATATCTAAACGTAAAATTATTTTACCCCTAGAAGAAAGCGGAGAAGACGTGACTACATATAAAATACAATATAATCTGCTTAAATTGGAGTTTGAACCTAGTACAAAAGTGGCATATACACAAGCGCAAAAAGAGATAATCATGAGGCATATTGAGAAATTTAATTTAAATGATGCGCAGTATCGTACTAAGGAGATTTTAAAATGCTGTGAAGATATAATAAATGGAGATAGAAGCCTAAGAAAGAAAAAATATAATAATTATGTTGTCGATTTATTTATGGACAAACTAAAGATATTGGATGATGAGCAGAAACAAAAGTTATGTACTAGAATTTATATTTTAGGAAAAATGAAGAAAATTATTTAGAAAAAGGTGTTGCGTAAATGATGCAACACCTTTTTAGAGGTTAAAAAATAAATGCTTATATGGTAATATAAAAATATTGGAGATTAGCATATAAAAATGGAAGATAATTCCGAAATATATAGTGATGGGGATGTGAGAGGAGTAAGTATTTGAAAAAGAGATTTGCATATGTATTAGTTTGTAGTTTATTATTTTCACAATTTCCAGTGACAAGTTTTGCAGCTAGTACAACAGAAACAAAAGCTAATTTAGAAGTAACTTTAAACTTAGAGTATCCAGTATTTAATTATGGGAACTTAAGCTTAAAGGCGGAGCTTCTACAAAATAATAAGGTGGTACGTGAAATACCATTAAGCAGTATGAGTAGAACTGGGGGAAATAACTGCTATATGGTATTTGAGGAGTTACCACTTGGGACTTATCAAGTACGTTTAGTTGGGAAGGGGTATAAAACTTATACTTCAGAAGAAATCGAGCTTGTAAAAACAGAGAAGCATTTAGTTGTCAATGCAGGGAGTGATACCTTTACAGTAGGGGATATTAATCAGGATGGTAAGATTGATCAGATTGATTTAAGCCAAATGGAAGCTGCATTAGGAACAGATGATTTTACATATGATTTAAACGGTGACAAGGTTATAGACGTAGAGGATTTAGCACAGCTTTATTGGAGTCAAACAACTGTAGGAGATGCCAGCATTTATAATACAAAAATGATTTTATCAGCTGTATTAGATGTAGCAGCTGTTCAAAATGAGTTTGAAGCAGCTAATAATGGTGACGTCACAGTAGTAGGTGCTATTGAAGAATTATTCGATGGCAATGAAGAAAACACAGTTACTTTAGAAACAGCTGTACCAATTACAGAAGAGTCACCTATTAAAATCCCAGTTACTTTCAAAGAAGAAATGAAAGTATCAGAGATTGCCATTACAGCACCAGAAGGTAGTGCGCCTACTGCGGGCTATGCAGTTTATGAAGACGAAAATGGTGAAATCGTTAGAATACCTTTTAAGGCAGAAGATAGTGAAGCAGCTTTAATGCGTACACGCACAGCACAAAAGGTTGTAAAAATCAATTTAGGCAAACAAGTGCCACTTCAAAAGTTAACGATTGAAGTCACACAAACAAGTAATGCAAATGGTCTTATGGCAGCTATTTCTAAAATTGAGTTCTTAGAAGACGTTGTAGAAGATGCGGTCAATCAAGAAGAAGGACTTATTAAAAACTTAATAGGAAAAGCTATAAATGAGGGTGCTTCATTAAGCTGGAATCAAACAGCTAACGTAACAGGTTATAAAGTACAATATGGTACAGAGCCAGGCGTTTATACAGAGACACGTTATACAAATACAAATAGCATTACAATTGAAGGACTTGAAAACTTCACGCCTTATTATTTTGTGGTACAAGCCACAAATGGCGAGTGGGAAGGCAAACCTTCAAATGAAATTTCTATTACACCAATGCCACAAAATAAACCAGCAGCACCAACAGAAGTTGCTTTAGGAAGTTTTGATAAAGGGCTTAAAGTAAATTATCGTACAGGAGACGATGCTACAGGGGCCAATGTATATTATAAAAAGGTAACAGATGCAGCTTATACAAAGGTAGAAAATCCTTATCCAGGCATGATTATCAAAGGCTTAGAAAATGATGTAGAATATATGGTTTATGTGACAGCTACTAATGAAGCTGGGGAAAGTAAACCATCACAAGTTGTAAGAGCGACGCCAGTAGCTGAAGAAATTGTGGTACCAGAGATTCCAACAGTAGGAAGAATAGATAATTCCCATGTTACAAAGTTAGAGCTTATTGATGCCAACAATGTAGATATGAAGTTTTATCCAGAAGGATTTGATGTGAAACAAATCATGGATGAGGATTATACAACACATTATACAGCAGCAACTTATCAAAGAGATCGTGGCTTTAGAGTAACATTTGATGAACCTTATGAGATGGATTATGTGGCATTTGTACCAAGACTTGATAGTGATTTAGACCGTTATGAAGGAACACGTAAATATCTTGAATATCCATTCTGGTATTCAATTCGCGTGTGGGAAACTTTAGATAGTGAACCTAAATTACTTGTAGATCATGAAGTCATTCCTAACCGCGGGAAAGATGGCTTAATGATTTTACCATTTGAAAAATCTAAAGTAGCTAAAATGGAAGTCTTCTTATATGAATGGCATGGTGCAGGGGCTATGAGTATTTCTGAAATTATGTTCTATGAATATCAAGATTTTATTGAAAGAATTGATAATATCTTTGCAAATGGCCTACATACTCAGGTAAAAGAAGGCGTTACAATTACAGAGATTGAAGCTTTAATGGATGAATTAGACCGCCTTGAAGGTGCTGTATTATGGGTGGATAAGGCTACTTTAAGAGCAGAGCTTGAAAGTGCTAAAGAAATCCTAGAAACAGGAGCGCCAGCAAACTTAGGCGAAATCGTAGAGGTAGTTCAAACAAGACAAAAGAGCACAGCACAGGCGCAAAACTTTGCAATGCCAGGCCTTAGTGACCTTCAAGCCACAGGCACATTAGCCATGGCTAAAGATGAAATCCTCGTTTATGTAGATGCCCCAGAGGGTGGAACAATGCCAGAACTTGTGGTTTCACAATTCTTTGGTAGTGATACATGGTCTCAAAAAATCAGCCTACAACAAGGGCGTAATGTGATTCAAGTTCCACAATTAACTTCTTATAATGGAGAAAAAGGTGGCCCATTATATCTCACATATACAGGTGAGGCACAAGATGCGACTACAGTACGTATTGTAAATGCAAGAAAGATGCCAACTTTAGAATTAACAAGTCTAGAAGATGAAAGCACTGTAAGAGCAGCAGTAAGAGATTATATTACAGAACTTACAGCGTATATGGCAGATTTAAATTTAAATAATAAAACAAAAAATCCAGCTAATAGTACAGAGATTGGGACAGATAAAGTACTGCTTTCATTACCAGCAGAAGAAGTTTATGAAGGACTTACACAAGGCATTGAAGGCAATATAGAGGCGCAAGTAGAGCGTTTATATGAAACTTTAATGACATGGGATGCCACTATTACATTACATTATAATGTATTAGGTTTATCAAAAGATGCAAAAGAAGTAGAAAACCGCTATCCACAGACACGTGTGAACATTCGTTATATGCCAATGAATAATGGTATCTTCATGTATGCAGGTGGAGACCATATCGGGATTCAATATGATTCAGGAGCAAACCTTGTAAATGGAGATAGAAATGCGGATACAGGTTACTTTGGTTGGGGAATCAATCATGAGATTGGTCACATTATCAATGATAAAAACTTCGTATTTGCCGAAACAACAAATAATATCTTCTCATTATTTGCACAGACAATTAATGGCGGTCCATCTAGACTTGAAGAGGGTTATGATAAAATCTACAGCAAAGTTGTTTCAAAAGACACAGGACTTGCAAGTGATGTATTCGTTAACTTAGGCATGTTCTGGCAGCTTCATTTAGCTTATGACAATGATAATAGATCAGTAAATCCAGATGACTTCTATCCAACACTTCACCGCTTATCAAGAGCCAGTGATTTAAAAGGATTAGATCCACAAAATTACTTTGTACGCCTTGCAAGTGATGCAGCGCAAAAAGATTTAACACCATTCTTTGAAAGATGGGGCTTACATATTTCAGATGCAACTTATGATTATGTGCGTCAATATGAACCAGAAACAGATGCTATTTACTATTTAAATGATGAAGCAATGCGTTATCGCTTAAATGGTGGTAAAGGCATGGCAGAAGGCAGCACAGCTACAGTAACTGCTACTGTAGGAGCAGAAGGTGCTGAAAATACAACAAATGATAAAATGGTCACTTTAACATTATCGACTGATATGGAGGAAGCAGCTCTTTTAGGCTATGAAATTTATAAAGATGGGGAGCTTATTGCTTTCACAACTGAAGATACATATGTGGATGAAGTTTCAGCAAACAATGTGACACATACTTATAGCGTTAAGGCTTATGATAAATTATTAAATTGTACAGAAGTAGCTGAAGCAGATGAAGTTTACATTGCATCAGAAGGTAAGATTTCAAAATCAGAATACACAGTACGCACTACAGGTTCTGGCTTACAAATTGAATTAGCTAATACGCCAGAGGTAGTAGGGCTTAAATTTACAGATGTAGCTGAGAAAACAGATATTAAAGTAGAAATCAGCCAAGACGGTATCAACTGGGAAACTGCAAAACAAGATAAATTACCAGCAGGCACAACACATATCTACTTTAATAAACCAGGCGCAGAAGCAGCTGATGACCGCATTTGGACATATGATGCGAAATATATTTCCATTACAGGGACAGGTATTGAAAGTTTAAGTGAGCGTCAATTAGATGTATTAGCTTATCCAGGAGATGCAGTTTACTTTACAGATGGGGCTATTGGATACTTAGGTGAAGACTATAGCTTCGAAGGTGGTAATATTCCTAAAGGCACATTAGTGGTAATGGGCGCATACCGTGGACATCCTGTTTATAGCAAAATCGTTTTATCAGCAAAATATGTAGATGAAAAAGATTATGATGCATCAGAAAGACCAGGCTATAATAATGACCAAACTGTAGAATCTGTAGCAGGAGAGGTTTACATGTTTGCAGAGCTTCCAGAGGATGGACAAGTTTCAAAAGTGGGTAATGGTATTTGGATGTTCGTACCAAAAGATCAAACTTTACCATCACAAATTAAAGCGAATATGTTTAGAACAGACTCAGCTACTTCTATGGAAGGCGGCAGACTTGTAAGTGATACAAAATGGCTCCTTGTACCAAATGCAGAAGATATGCCAACGATTGAATTACAATAAATGATATGAGTACAAAATGAAATACGAGAACGTAGCATAGATTAAGAAGACAACATAGACGGAGACATATATATGAAAAGATTAAGAAAGAAATATTTAGGGGGTGTGGTAGCTATGAGCGTACTTGCTTGTGCCAATCTAGTACAGGCAAGTACGGCTCCAAATGCAATGCCACAAATTGCTTTACACCATGCACAAGTAAGCAATAATAAAGTAAATATTGATTTAGGGATGGCTAACTTACAAGGTGAGGTGGTTGCCTTAGAAATAAGCATTGTAGCAGATGATATACAAGCTGTACAAAGCATCACATCTAAAGTAAGTAATAGTTACACAACTTATAAATTACAAACATTAGCAGATGGTAAAGAAAAATTAACACTTTACATCATTGCACAGGATAAAGAAACACCTTTTGTTGTGGAAGGCGGTAAATTATCAGGTGCAAGCTTAAGCTTACAAACAAGCGGTAAATTAGAATTAGACCGTGCAAGTACAACGATTAAAGTCATTGAAAAAGGTTATATGGCAGCGACATATAATCAGGTAGAAATGCTTTATACAGAAGCTGATTATAAGCCAGATACAGATACTAATAAGCCAGGAAATGGCGATAGCAATAATAACAACAATAATAATAATAATGGCCCTAACAATGGCAGTGATGATGACATAGATGACAGTGACAATACAACATCTAAGCCAAGTGATAGCCAAACAGGTAATAATGTTAATAACGGCAATTTAAATAATAATGAAAATGCTAATAATAACAACGCTAATAATAGCGGCACTAATAATCAAGTGGCTACTAACTTTAATGATGTGGAGAACCATTGGGCCAAAGCAGCTATTTCAAATATGGCAAGCAAAGGCATTATTAAAGGCTATGCAGATGGTTCATTTAAACCAAATGCTTCAATTACAAGAGGTGAGTTTGCAACGCTTTTAGCAAGAGCCTTTGACCTTAAAGCTACAATGAGGGCAAATCCATTTACAGATGTTGCAAAAGATAAATGGTATACAGAAAGCATTTTAGCCCTTTATGAAGCTGGGATTACATCAGGCCGTGCAGATGGCTCATTTGGTGTAAATGCCCCTATTACAAATGAAGAAATTAGTACGATGATTGCCCGTACAATTACTGCCCTTCATATCACATTACCTGAAACAAATGCAGCAGGTATTACATTTACAGATGAGATGCAAATTAGCAGTTATGCAAAAGAAGCTGTTACAATGCTTACAAAGCTTGGTATCCTCAGTGGTAAACCAGATGGCAGCTTTGGGCCAAAACTGACAACAACACGTGCACAAGTAGCAGTAATGCTGGATCGTATTTTTACATTGACTAAGTAATAAGTCATTAAAAAGACCGTTAAGCAAGATAAAATAAGTAACATAAAAAAGTTCAAGTCAAAAAAATTAGTGACTTGGACTTTTTTTAGATAAATGTATTTTATAGGTAAATATAGTTTTAATGGATAAGTTATGTGAATAAACTAGTAGAAAGGTAGAATCTATAAAACAAAGGTTAAGCTGCGATAATGGAAAATCCATTATACTGGGAAAGCTAGGGTGGGATTAGCACTTGGTGATTTTGGGGGAAATTGCCATATTGATTTAAATACATAAAAGTGAGATAATCAATAAGCTTATATAGATTCGCCTTTTGATATTTTTATAAGATTTATGACAACACTATAAAAAGTACATATAATTTTTTTTATAGAGGATACTAAGAAAAAGCACTTAATAAGGAGAAATATCGTGATAAGAATTGATCAAGACAAAT
>USPX01000094.1 GCA_900556665.1 uncultured Eubacteriales bacterium | reverse complement strand
CATATAAAAGTATTTAAAATGGTTTATCTATATTATATACAAATAACCGAATATTTAAAAGCTTTTCGCAAAAAACATTCAGTTTTTAAAAATATTTGTTAATTAATTTACAGTAAGTATATACAAAAAAAATACTATGATGCATAATATGATAAGAGGTATCTTATTTTATAAAAAGGATAATCTATATTCATTGAAAGGATATTAATTCTATGACAAACCTTATTTCTTTAAATAACAAGAAAAAAATTCACTTTATTGGTATTGGTGGTATTAGCATGAGCGGTCTTGCTGAGATTGCCCATACTAGAGGCTTTGCTGTAACAGGCTCAGATATGAAAAGTTCACATACAACAATGCATCTTGAAAGCCTTAATATCCCTGTATATTATGGGCATGCTGCTTCTAACATTGAAAAAGATGTAGATTTAGTTGTTTATACTGCAGCTATTCATGATGATAATCCTGAAATTCAAGCTGCTAAAGCTGCAAACATAGAACTTGTTACACGTTCTAAATTCTTAGGCCTTATTATGAAAGACTACGAATTCCCTATTTGTGTCGCTGGTACACATGGTAAAACAACTACAACTTCAATGCTTACTCATGGTCTCTTAGCTGCTAATTTAGACCCTACTATTACTGTTGGTGGTATTTTACACGCTATTCATGGAAACATTCGCATTGGTCATACTAAATATTTTGCTACAGAAGCTTGTGAATACTGTAATAGTTTCTTAGATTTCTTCCCTAAAGTAGGTATTATCTTAAATATTGAAGAAGATCACTTAGACTTCTTTAAAGATATTAATGATATTCGTCATTCCTTCCAAAAGTTTGCTAGTACAATTCCTACAGATGGTTTCTTAGCTATTAACGGTGCTACACCTGATTTAGCTGGCTTCACTGCACCACTTCACTGCAAAGTTGAAACTTTTGGTTTAGATGAATCTTACAATTGGTATGCTAAAAACATTACTTTTGATAAAAAAGCATGTGCTAGCTTCGATGTATATTATAATGACAGTTTTATGATTAATCTTAAACTTCATGTAACTGCTTTATCAGTATGTAGTGTTTACCATTTCTTAGGTCTTGATTTAAATATGCTTAATGAAGGGCTCAAAGAATTTACTGGTGCAGATCAACGTTTTGAAATTAAGGGTAAATTCAATGATATTACAGTAGTAGATGACTATGCACATCACCCTACTGAAATTGCTGCTACTTTAGAAGTTGCTAATAACTATCCTCATAATCATCTTTACGTTGTATTCCAACCACACACTTATACACGTACACGCGCATTTTTAAATGATTTTGTAAAAGTACTTCAAAATGCAGAGCATGTTATCATTACAGATATCTATGCTGCTCGTGAAAAAGACCCTGGTGATATTTCTAGTAAAGATATCGTCGAACTTATAAATGCTGCTGGTAAAGAAGTAATTTATATGAAAGACTTTACAGAAATCGCAAACTACCTTAAAGCAAATGCAACTGCTGGTGACCTTATTATCACTATGGGTGCTGGTAATGTTAATCAAATTGCTGATATCTTATTAGGTTAATATCTATTTGATTTTGGGCTTATAAGTACACATATATATACACTAATAGATCAATTTATATAATGTAACAGTATATAAGAGGGTATCCTATTTTAGTAAGTTTATTACAATAGGGCCCTCTTTATCTTTTCTTTTATTTTTCTTATCATATTTTCTACGTTTTGTGCTATAATACTAACACAGAAAATGATTATTAACAAAGGAGGTGTCTTAATGGCATATATCAAATCTAAACTTTCAAGTCAAACTGCTGTCAATATCCCCTATTGGTTTATTACAGACTATATGCCAAAGGCACTCAGCGGAGATTTAAAAGTTTACCTTTATTTATTTGCACTCTCTCATGATCCTGAAGGCGTACGTATTTCATTAGAAGAGGTAAGTAGAAAATTAGATATGCTTTATTCCGAGCTTCTTCAGGCACTTCGCCACTGGCATAAGAAGAAGGTGCTTTGTTTTGAAGAGACATCTGATGATGAGTTTTATCTTGAATTTTATCTTGATAAACCTGAAGTTGTTCCAAAAACTCAAGTAACTCCTACTATAGAATCTATACCATCTGCAGCTAAACCTGTATTTAGTAAAACACTCATTAGTCAATCTCGTCCTGAGTACAGTACAGAAGAGATTAATGTTTATGTTAAGGATTCAACAGAAGTTACAAATCTCTTTAAGATTGCCGAGCAATATCTAGGTAGACTATTGACAATGACAGATCAAAAAATCTTATTTAGCTTCTATGACTGGCTACATATGCCATTTGATCTTATTGAGTTTTTACTTGAGAATTGTGCTGGTAAATCTATGCATTACATCGAAAAAGTGGCAATTAGTTGGGTTGATGAAGGCATTTTAACTGTAGCACAAGCTAAAGAAAAGGTGGCTCAAAACAAAATTTATTTTAAAATCTTATCAGCTCTTGGCTGTTCAAAAACAAATGTCACAGAAGTTGAACGTACATGTATAGATAAATGGCTTAAAACTTATAATTTAAATATAGATATTATCTTAGAAGCTTGCAAACGTACTGTTATGCAAACAAGCAAGCCAAGTCTCAATTATACGGATAGTATTTTAACTTCATGGTATAAGGATGGCGTTAAGTCTTTAGAAGATATTATCGTTTTAGATAAAGCCCGTGAAAGTAAAAAAAATATTACACAAAGTGGACAATATGTGACTAAACCAACCCCACCTAAGGTTACGAAATTTACTAATATCTATACCCACAATAGAGACTTTGATGAACTTGAAAAACTTGAACGTGAGTATATTGAACGTACATTAAAGGGAGGAAGTTAACATGAATACAAAAGAACTACAATATAAACGTCTTATTCGTGAATATGACTTAAAACGTACTGCTAAAACACAAGCTTCCTTAAAACGTACAGCGGAAGTTTATAAAAAAGTCCCTCAAATCGAAGCCATTGATAAGGAGCTTAGTCAAACAGGCATTAATTTAGTACGTCAAATGCTTAATAAATCTAAAACAGGTTCTACTTTAGAAGATTTTCATAAGCATTCTGATGATTTATTACTTACCAAGAAAATGCTTTTAGTTGAAGCTGGCTTCCCACCAGATTATTTAGAAATCCAATATGATTGTCCTATTTGTAAGGATACAGGCTTTGTAGGTAATAAAACTTGTACTTGTTTCAAACAAGGACTCATTAATATGGCTTATGAACAATCTAACTTAAAAAACATATTATCTATAGAAAATTTTTCTAACTTTAATATCGACTATTATTCTAAGGAAGAAATCGAAGGTCAACCTTATTCACCTTACCATAACATGACACTTATTTATCAAATATGTGTTGGCTTTATTGAGAAGTTTGATTTTGAAAAGAGAAACTTACTTTTTTATGGTAGTGCTGGACTTGGTAAAACTTTCTTATGTAATTGTATCGCAAAGGAACTTTTAGATAAGGGCTATACTGTTTTATATCTTACAGCGCCTCAACTCTTTAAATTATTTGATGAAGCTAGATTTCATCGCGAAGATTTAGGAGATGATTCTAAAGATATCTTAGAAACACTTAGAAGTACTGATTTACTTATTATTGATGATTTAGGAACTGAATCCTCTAATGCGCCTTCTATTAGTGAGTTTTTTGACGTTTTAAATGCGCGTTATTTAAATCAACTTTCTACAATTATTTCTACAAACTTAGCACCTAATGAATGGAGTAATTACTACTCAGACCGTATCATTTCACGTATTTTTGGTAACTATACAACACTCAAATTCTACGGTCAAGATATTAGGCTTCTTAAAAAATACTCACAAAAATAAAAAGATATTGCCCAAACTTTACTTTTGTGGCAATGTCTTTTATTTTGTCCAAAAAACACTTATTTCTTTGATATTTTCAGCCTCCTCTTAATATATATATATTATACGTCTTACTATATATGGAGGTCTTTATGTTTCATACAGTTCAACTTTCAAAATCGGATCCAACACCTTTATACATACAGCTTGCCTCTGAACTTGCAAAACTTATACAAGCAAATTTACTAACAGGTGGCACAAAACTTCCTGCTATTAGATATCTTTCTAAACAACTTGCCATTAATAGAGATACTGTAGTGAGTGCTTATCGTCTTCTAGAAAATCAGGGACTGGTAGAAGGACATATTGGTAAGGGTACCTATGTTGTTCCTATTGCTCAAAAAGCAGCTACTGCTCCTTCTATCAAAAATGCTCATGTCTATTGTAGCAACTTAGGTTTTTCAAAGGAGCACTTTCCCCCTTCTATTTGCTTAAATCTAGCCACAAATCTTATTACTAATGAAGGTTGGGAAGCCTTTTCAGACCCACTTTATCGGAATAGACATTTTTTAAAACAGCATATTGGCGACTTTATCACCAAAAACCTTAATGTCCATCCACACTTTAGCCAAGTTAGGCTCATTAAATCTATGGATCAGTTTTTACTTTCACTTTTTAAGTTTTCTCCTAAGACAGGTATTTGTGTTGAAAACTATAGAGATTTATCTTCTTCGTGCTATTTACGCTCCATAGGTGCTAAGATTTATGAAGTGCCTCTTCTTCAAGATGGCCTAGACCTAAACTTACTAGAAAAATATTTACGTACTGGTACCATTTCTTATATTATTATTTCTCCTAATTTGCACAATCCTACAGGTATTTGTTATTCTGAGACAAATAAAAAAGCACTCATAGATTTAGCTACTAGGTATGATTGCTATATTATAGAAGATGGCACTTATAATGAATTTGCCTTTAATACCAGTACGCCTCTTTCTTTATATGAACATTATTCTAAGGACCGAGTGATCTTCTTATATCATTTTTCAAAGCTCTATATGCCTTATCTTAATTATAGCTTTGCCCTTTTACCAAACTTACTTGTTAAACGCTTATCAGATGATATGAATTGCACTTTTAATGAAAGACTTTTGCTCTACTACCTAGACTCTCCTACTTTATTAGAACTAAAAAAAGAACTGTTTAATGAGTGTCAATACAAATACAACTACTTAGCTAAATCCCTTAAATCACTCTCCAGCAAACTTATCGTCAATGATTTAAAGGGTGGGCTTTGTTTTTGGATTAAATCATTACACACCAGTAAAGAAACGCTTTATCAATATCTATCAAGGCACGGTTTTATCGTTTCACCTGGCAACATCTTTACTACAGAAGATTATTGTGATTATTTAAGGTTTTCTATTTCTCAGCTACCTATAGAAGATATCGAGAAACTTATTTCTCTATTAATAAATTTTGATTAACTGATTATACAAAAGTGCAGTCACATCAAATGTTGCTGCACTTTTGATGTACTACTAAAAAACATAAAAAAAGTGACTTTAGCACTTCACTAAAATCACTACTTCATATTCTCAAAATATTTAACTAAGCCTAAATAAATACTCCAAGCTATTTTATCTTGATAAATGTCATTATTAAGATTTGCTTCTTCTTCTGGATTGGTTAAAAAACCACATTCTACTATAACCGATGGTATTTCAATAGCTTTTAGAACATAGTAATTATTATTACTCTTTGCCTCTCTTCTATTAGTCGTATCGGTATTTTCTTTGATGCTTTTTTGAATCAAAGTAGCTAAACTCTTCCCTTGTTCTGACTTTTTACTATAGAAGGTTTGAGCACCTCTTACACTTGGTTGGGAAAAGGAATTTTGATGAATACTTACTGCTACATCCCCACCAACGGCCATTTTCTTACGTTCTACCATGTCTTTACTCTTATGTTTTACGCCTGCCATCCCATCTACATCATCATCTGTTGTTCTCGTCATCACAACTATGGCACCTGACTGTTCTAGATAATCCCTTAACTTAAGTGCAATGCGTAAATTAAGATGTTTTTCATCCTCTCCATGAATCCCTGGCTTACCCGGGTCAAAACCCCCATGTCCTGGATCAATTACAATTACTTTTGAAGCTGTTGCACTCCCCATTGTTTCTACTACCTTTGTAAATATTTTATTAAATTTAAAATAAGAAGCACCACAAATAATTACTGCTAGTATTAAAACTAATAACGGTATCTTATAATGACGCATAAATTCACCTCATCTTTTATACTTATCCCTTTTAGTTTATTAAGATGAGGTAAATTCTATACTATCTATTTTTTTAAGAGTGCTAATGACTCCCAGCAATCTAATGTTTCAAGTCCTAATTTCCATGCTCCATATCCTGCTAAATCATAGGTATTTACGATTTGAATTCTATCAGCTATTGAATCGCTATCTTCAAGCCAAATCCTATACAAGCCATCTGCCACTTGCTTTTCAGCATATAGCTGTCCACTTTGTGCATCTAATGTAGGTGTAACACCCCATTCTTTCACTTTAGCTTCTGCTGCGCTCATTGTATAAGAACGTGTCTCTAAACCACTATCTGTCTCTTTCCATAAACGTGTATAGAAAGGTATACCTAATACTAATTTATCATTTGGTACTTCTTCAAGGTTTTTCTTAACCCCTTCTTCTACCCACGGAATCTCTGCAACTGATCCAGCTGACTGCGAACCTAAATGATGTTGATCATATGCCATTACAATGAAGTAATCACATAAATCTGCAATCTTAGCGCGCTCATAATGATTTGACCAATCAGATGGCATATATACATCTACTGTCACTACAATTCCTGCATTTTTAAGCTGTGGATATAATTCTCTCATAAATTGTACCCATACTTTGCTTGTTTCTGTTTGGATATTTTCAATATCAATATTTACACCATCATAACCATATACTTTAGCTTTATCTATAAGCTGATTAATGACATGTTGTCTCTTAGTTGTACTTGATAGTACTTCTGCTGTTAACTGAGGCTGGGTAAAATTATGACTTAGTAATGCCCAAACCTTTAAACCTCTTTTATGTGCATTCTCTACATAAGCCTTATTACCTAAATCACTTAAGTTCCCTTTAGCATCTGCAAATTGGAACCAAGTTGGAGAAATTACATTAGCTTGTGTAATCTTTGAATACTTAGTACTATTCCAATCTCCTGGAGTTTGTACAGTCATTTGGTCCCACACTAATTTTACTTTCTCACCTAAAGGATTGCTTGGCCAGCTTTCTGAAACATTTATATCTGTTCCTTTTACATCAATTACATCTGTTATATTACCTTCAGGAATATAACCTATAATGCCCTGTTCACTCCTTACTCTTGCGAAACCATCTTCTACAGAAAATACAACTACCTTTTCACCCTTTTTAAGATTTTTTAGCACTGTTGTTTTTTGAAGTGGACGGGTTCTAAGACTGGTGATACGCTTTATAGTCCCTACTTTTTTATCACTTGTTATATCATTAAGTATAAATAATTTATTTTCTTCACCAGGAATAACCTCTATCCCCGCTCTATCTTTTAATAAATCTGTTGGTACATAGAGCTTTCCATCAATCTCCTTTAAGGCATACTGTGCCTCAACCTTTTTACCATTTAATAATGCTTTATCTTTATTTGGATATAATCTTAAAACATTTTTTGCATCAGTAAGTGTCATAACCTTCTCAGATGCATCGTAAAAAACAATTGTA
>USPX01000093.1 GCA_900556665.1 uncultured Eubacteriales bacterium | reverse complement strand
TTTATTATTTATATATTTTTAATCTATTATTTATATAATCTTTTATTTCATATTTTATTACTTATATGTTTATAAATTTTTAAACTAAAAAAGATTGTATTTTAGGAATCCTATTGATTCATCAATACATTCTTTTCAACACTATAAAGAATATGATTTTTCAACATTATATCTTTCTTCTGCTAATCTTTGACATTACATATATAAGGTACTCTTTTGCAAATCTTATATACATACTACTCTCTAGGAACTATCTTCTATATTGTGAGATCTCACGCTTATAGAGGTACATTTATCCACTCCCTTATTCCAAATATAGCTATATTAACTTCAGCAGAATTAACTATCAAAGCATATATGTATTCTCCTCTAGTAGTCCCTATCATCTGTATAAACTCTGCATCTGAAAAATCATATATATTTTGTATTTCTACACCATCCTCTTCATTTTCTAATACAAATACTTTACTACCTGTATATTCTCTTTCTGTTTCTACTCCATAACTCTCATCTAAGCTTTCCAGTACCTGTTCAACCTGTTTTTGAATCTCTACTGGTAATTCAATTATTTTTGCTCTATTACTGTCTAAGTCCCTAATTGTTCGTAATTCAATCATTTTTCTCTCCCTACTATTTTACCTTCACACTTGGTATTTTTTTATACTTTACTGCTCCAAATATTGCTGTTCCTACTAATACTCCATTTATTATTTGATTAACTGCTACTGTTGCAGTTAACATTGTAATTCCTATCATTTTTCAATCCTCCTTCAACTTATAAACTATGCCACAATATATTTTGATGCCACAAAACAAAATGTTACTGTTACTACTGCTGAAATTAGAAAAATTGCTACTTCAATCATATTTATACCTCCTCTTAAAAATAAAAATTACCTTTAAAGAATTTCATCTCTCTAAAGGTAATCCTATATATTATATAAATATGATTTTATTTTTAATTCGTTTTTAGTACGTTTAATATCCTTGTACTTAACTATGCAAATACAAAAACAGTCCGTACATACGATACGGACTGTGGAATCATTCAGTAAAACTATCTTATATATATTACATATAATCCATTGATTTATTAATACTTATAAAACTTATTAGAGGTTATCATTTATTTATGATACGGTTCACCTATACTAATTCTAAAATTGTCTTTCCAAATAATAATGCCAATACAACAAACATCACATATCGTACATTTTTAGCCCCACCTTTAATTGCAAAATGTGCACCTGCATGTCCACCTAACATTGCACATAATGCAGCAGGTAATGCCAGCCAAAATAGTACCTTTCCATTTAAAGTATAAATAATCATAGATGTAATATTAGAAGCTAAGTTAGATACTTTGGCACATCCAGATGATGTGACTAACTCCAATCCCATTAAAGCTGAAAAGGCTAGTATTAAAAATGTTCCTGTTCCAGGTCCTATGAGCCCATCATAGCATCCAATCACAAGTCCTATTAAAGTTGCTATAATAGACTGCTTTGAAATAGACATTTCCTTCTCATTTGTTTCTTTTCCAAGCCCCTTTTGTGTCACTAGGAAAATTGCCACTAGTGGAATAGCCACTAACATAAGGCCTTGTAATAACTGTTCACTAATGAACAATGCTAAGTGAGTCCCAATCATAGCCCCCAAAACAGCACCTATAGCCGAAAATACAGCTATTCTTAGCTTCACTTTTCCATCTCTTAAATACTTAAAAGCTGCCATAATTGTTCCAAACCCAGCAGACAGCTTATTTGTACCAGCTGCTATATGCGCTGGTAATCCTGCAAATAAATAAGCTGGTAATGAAATAACCCCACCACCACCAGCTACGGCATCCACAAATCCTGCTAAGAAGATGAATGGACATACAATCATTAACATTCTTATTGCTTCAGTCATAAATCTCTCCTCTGTCTCTTATTTGTTTTAAATTCTGCTTTTCTCCTCAATTATATCATATGATATTAATGCGTATATCTCAAAGGAGGATACTTATGGCATTCTATGGTGGTCAATATCAAGCTTCTACTGATACGGGCATGATTTATGCTTAATAATATAAAAATAAGGTATCGTGAAATCATCTCTAATTTCACGATACCTTATTTTTATCATCTTTTTAAGTTGTTCTACCTAAGTTTTCTCTTGGATTAAAAATCCATTCTACGTCTTCATCTGATAATGTCATGCCATAGAATTTCTCATAATATTCTTTTGTTGTTTTGTTCATATCAACATCCTCAAATAACTCTGGATATGTATTTTTTGCAAGCCATAATAATGAAAGTGGTGCATCTGTTGATGGTGGCCACCAGCGGTGCATACCTAATGGATATTTATAAACTTCTTGATTTTGTACTGCCGCTACTGTACTCCAGTCATGTCCTATTCCTGCTGTACTCTCATATAAATCTTGAGGCATAAATGATGTTAATGTAGACATGAAGATTTTTTCTGGATTCCATTCGTAAACTTGTTCCATATTTACGCTGTTTTTAGCTGCTGATAATGCCACGTTATCTGAACCTGTTGCTTCACACCAGTATTCACCGAATGTCCCTTTACCTGCAACCATTAAATTAGAATCCGTATATTGATTAATGATAAGTACTTTTTCTTTTTCTTCTTCTGTTAAAGTAGCTAAACGTTCATCTATCATACTTTGTACTTCTTGACCATATTCCACGATACCTGTTATTTTACTTTCTTCTTGGAATACATCTTCTAAAAGCTCAATCCATTTACCAACTGTTTCAATTGTATTTGTTCCTGCTGCTGTAGGTGAGAATCCTACTGCTGGCACACCTGCTGCTTTGAATATTTCTGTATTCTCAGCGCCACTATATAAAATAACGTCTGGCTCTAACTTTAAGAGTTCTTCCATATTAATCTCTCCACCAGCAAAGCACTCTGTAGATACATTTAAAATATCTGGTGCATAAACTGATAAAATAGAATTCTCAGCTGCATTCAATGAATCTGGTGGCATAGCTACCAAGTTATCTACATTTCCACCTTGATATGCTGCAAGTACTGATGGTAATGGTAATAATTGAACGATTGCTACCCTTTCAATCTCATTTGGTAAATTTACAGTTTCACCTAAATGATCTACTACTTCATGTGTTCCTGTTTGACTTTTTGCTACTTCATTTGTAGCTCCTTGATCTTGCACCTTTTCTGCAGCGCTACCGCATCCTGTTAAAACCCCTACAAACATGCACAGGCTCATAAAAATCATACTTAATTTTTTCATTTGAAATCTCCTCTATTGATATCTATTACTGATACTCTACTTAGTTATAATCTACTTAGTTTATACGATTGATAACGCTGTTACCGTCTGATATTCTAACTGACCATATACAGCCGTATTAATATGTACATCTACGCCAAATACTTCTCTCATACATTGGGCATTGATAATCTCCGCTGTATCACCAAACCTGGTTCTACCATCTCTCGATAAAATCAATGATTTATCAGATATTTTTAAAGCATGTACTGGATAATGTGTGTTAAAAATACACGAGATTCCCTTTTCTTTAACTAATTTTTCGATAGCCTCTAGTATAATCAACTGATTTCTAAAGTCTAAGTTTGATTCTGGTTCATCTAAAATGAGTAATGATGGTTTTACACTTATTGCCCTGGCAATGAGTGCCATTTGTAATTCACCACCACTTACCGCATTACAATATTTATCTTTTAAATGAAAGATGCCTAACAAATTCATTGCTTCATGGCATATTTCTAAATCCTCTTTGCTAGGCTGATGTAATGGTCCAATGTAAGCACTTCTACCCATTAAAACCATTTCTTCAAGAGTATATGAAAAGGCTATACCTTTTGCTTGTGGCACATAAGCTACCTTCTGCCATACTTCTTTTTCTTTCATTGTTTTAATATCTTTTCCATCAATAAAAGTGCCACCAGAACGCCAAGTCAGTAATCCCATCATGCATCTTAATAATGTAGTTTTACCTACGCCATTTGGTCCTAATACTGAAAGTATCTTTCCTTCTGGTACTTCAAAAGAAATATTATGTAGTATTTCTCTTCCTTTACCATATCCAAAACAGCCATCCTTTACTTCAAACCTCATTACTGACTACCTCCTGTTTTTCTTAATAAAGCCATAAAGCAAGGTGCTCCGATGATTGCTGTTAAAATAGAAATTGGAATCTCTGATGTGGTTGCAGCTCTTGCCACTGTATCCATTACAAGCATAAATACTGCACCGAAACTGATAGTAGCTGGAATAACATTTTTGTTGTTACTTCCAAATAGCATTCTACACATATGGGGAATTAATAATCCTACCCATCCAATTTGCCCACACATTGAAACGCAAGATGCCGTAATCATAGTTGTTGCAAAGATCACGATGCCTCTCATCTTTTGCACATTTACACCTAAAGTTTTGGCTTCATCCTCTGTTAATGATAAAATATTCATTTTCCATCTTAGCCCAAATAATATAAAGCAACCTACAACAATTGGTACAGCCCCAATTGCTACATTTTGATAAGTCGCACTGCTTAAACTTCCCATAAGCCAATATGTAATAGCAGGCAGTTGATTTTCTGTATCTGCTACGTATTTAATGAGTGATACAAGGGCTTGAAATAATGCAGATACCATCATCCCTGATAGTACTAACATAATCGTTGTACCTTTCCCATTGATACGCCCAATGTTATAGGTAAGAATCACTGCAATAATCCCAAAGGTAAGGGCTGATAATTGAACGATAACAATGTCACCATTTAATAAAAGTGCTAAGGCTGCTCCAAAACTTGCCCCTGATGCTACACCTAATGTATCTGGTGAAACTAATGGATTTGCAAATAATGCTTGAAGTCCAGCTCCTGCTACTGCAAGCCCACTCCCACAAAGTAAAGCTAATAAAATTCTTGGTAGTCTCATGTTAATAACAACGCTATAACTTTGTGCACTAACATGCTCTTTTCCTAAAACTAATCCACGAAATAATACTTCTAACGATTCACCAATCGTTAAATAGTAACGACCTATTCCAACACACGTTAATGCCACTAATAATGGTAAGACAATAAGAATTACCCTAAACTTAGCACGACTAATATTCTTAAACATATATTCTCCTATCATTTATAGATTTTGATAATCATTCTCTGCACAAAATCAAAATGAAAGGTCCTAACACATACCTATGCTTTATACATAAACCATGCCTTTAGGGCCTTATTATCATTAATCTAATTCATTGATTAACCCTTGCTTGTCCTTAATCGTAAATAAATCTTTATGATACTCAATAAGTCCTTCCTTCTTTAGATCAATTAAAATCCTAGAAATAGATACTCTTGTAGTATTTAAATAATACGCCATCTCTTCTCGATTCATCCCAATTGAGAACTTATCTTTCCCTAATTCCTCTTGATAATCAAGCAAAAGTGTAATAATCCTTTTTTTAAGAGTCAGTATACTCATATACTTCATCCGCTTACTTATGCGTACGCTATATTCTGCCATACACTTTAACATATTTAAATTAACACGACTTCTATATTTACACTGCGTACTTTCGTCTTCTAACAAACGACTTCCCTTAATATATAAAATCTTTGTTTTTGAACTAGCAATCAGTGAATATTGGGAGTACCTATTATTTAAACAAACAATATCTTCGCCAAATGTATCATTCTTATCTAGAATGTTAATCGTAACTATATAGCCATTTTGATGCTCTTGAACTACAGTAACTCTTCCTTCTAAAATAATACCGATATCCTCGAAGGAATCTCCTTGCATATAAATATAATTACCTTTTGTATATTCTTTTATATATGCATTCAAACATCCTAAAATCTTTACGATTTCATCTTGCTGCATTCCATTAAAAAGTTTTACCTTTTGCAACCTTGCTACATAGTTACTATACATTCTAAATCCCCTGTTGTTTTAATCTTATTAGTATTTAACTAATATATTGCATAATTTGCAATCAGTCATTGCTGCAATCCCATAATTAATATTTGATTCTAAAGCTACCATTTCTCCTGCATTAACGATGACTTCATCTGTTTCATTGTAAAGTACTTTTAAGCTTCCTTCGATTACCCAAAAGATTGTTTCCTTTTCATAGTACTCTTTATCAATATCTTCGCCTTCTGCTACAGAGAAAAATCTAATCTCTGTATATTCGCTATCAATAATAGCTTTACTTGCAATGTTTTTACCTGTATGTCTTACCATATCATTTACTTTAACTGCTTCAAATGGCACTATATTTCTTAAATACTTCATGTTGACTTATCCCTCTTTTACTACTACAAGTAACATTTTCATATCTTCTTTAGCTGTTACTTGATGTTGAATATGTGCTGGCATAACTACCATTTCACCTTTTTTAGCATCCATTTCTTTGTCACCAATTTTAACGTGTGCCACACCTTCATGAATATAAATTAAAGCATCACCTTTAGCTGCATGAGGCCCTACACCTTCACCTTCTCCGAAAGCAAGTAGTGTTACTCCTACACCTGGTTTTTGTGCTAATGTTACTGTTTCGATTTGTCCTGATAAGCAACTTACTAAGCTGTCAAATGCTACTGGTGTTGATTGTTCGATATTTTTAATTAATTGTTCCATAATAAAGTACTCCCTTGTTATCCTATTATTTTGTTTTCTTACTTTTTTAGTTTAGATATAGCTTAAAAATGTCTCTAAAACTTCATTATTATTGCCTATTTTGTTACTATCAAAGTTTAAGTCTAATACTGGCACCTTAATATCTTTACGATGTTTTTCTCTTAATACTTTAAGAATTGTAGCCGTATTTTCATACATTGAATTGACGATTAACATACCATCCACATCTTTATGTGTTAACAGTTTTGCTAAACGATAACGTCCAGCGCCACCTGCATAATGTGGTAAGACTTTATTAACATTAGTCATCATCTCTTCCATATCTCTTTGATATGGTGAGTATTCTGCTAAAATTTCATTCACTATTTCAAAATATGCTTTAACCTGTTTTAGTAATTTGATATATTGATCATTTTTCTTATTACGTTTATGACCATAGTCATTCCATAATACATAAAGTACTTCCGCTAACGGTTGCTTCATTACATAATGTTCTTTTTCTAGTTTTTCGATAAGCCCATGGTTTAAAAATGATTTATAAACTACTAAAGACTCACCTATAACCATAAGTTTTTTCTTTACCTTATGCGCCTCAACTTCTTCTTTAATACTGTTGCAGAGATTTCTTAAGTATGCTTCATCTACTGCATTATGCTTTACAGCAACTAATAAGTCTTGTAATGCATAATCTCTTTTTTCATTTGGTAATAATCCAATTAAATCACAAACAATTATCGCTTTTATAAATGCCATACCAAAATGTTTATCACCAAGGAAATCTTCTAGAAATGGCGTTTCTATTTCAAGCTTCTTGCCTTTTTCCTTTGCCTTCAATCGAATGAAATTACCATATTGTCCAAAAGTCTCATTTCCTTCAGTCATTGGGAAATAAAGTTTATATCCCTTATCATCTTGCATAATTCTTTCAAGCACTTCACTTAATGAACCTATCATTGAGAAGTATTCTTTACTTATTGCTAAGTCCTTACCAAGC
>USPX01000092.1 GCA_900556665.1 uncultured Eubacteriales bacterium | reverse complement strand
ATTTTGATAAGAAAAAAGCAAGGTATTTAGAGCTAGATAAAAAGGCATCATTTGATTTAACTAAATTAATTTGTAATGTAGAGGAATGGACACCTAATGAGATAAGAGAAAGACAAGAGACCTTAGTTACTAAAGTGATAGAAATATGGAGGATTGAATAGTAAGTAGATATATTTTATAAAGTTTACTGTCAATTATATTGTACTAATAACATCATTAAAGAAGTATTCAGAAGGCTTGGGAGTTCTATAACACTCTTTAGTGAAAAAGATGTAGGACGTACTAAAAACGTACTGTTTTAGTTTAAAAATAAGAGATTATGTATTAAAAACTAATTAGAAGTTTCTTCAGATAGTTCTTTTAATAAATCTCGTTTAATGTCAGTAATATGTTGTCTAAAGTAATTTTCATTAGAAGCTTCAAACGATAAAATACGTTTTAGCTTTCGTTCTAGTTCAGAAATTAGTCCTTTATTTTTAATAACAAAGGATTTTTTATCAAAACCTAGATAATCACGTTCGATATATTTAGCTGTAATAGGGATAACATCACTAATAAAGAAGATTGACTTAACAGTAGTTTTACCCAAATGATAGTAACATGATCTTAAATCATTATCTGGGAAATCTAAAAACTGTTGTATTCTTTGTTGACCACGTTCATCTCGATGATTCCAATTTCCAACTGGTATAGCCCAAAAAAGTCCTTTACTTTCTGAAGACTCAATTAAGCAAACAATAGGTCATTCTTTTCCCTCATTCCATTGTCCACCAAGATTTCGTATTTTATCATAAATAGTTTCCTTGCCGAAATACATTCCGCGTTCTTGCATCTAGTCCTCCTTTTTAACATTAAAAGAAAAAGCCCCAATATTAAAATTAGGGCTTTCTTTCAATCGATGTTTCTTTGTCGTACATCGAGAGACGTATTTGTATCAACAATGTTTCTTTGCCGCACATTGTGAAGCGTCCTTGTTATAGAAAGACTAAATAATCTTCTATAAAACAAGTATATCACTTTACAGTGATAAATCAATAGATGAACACTATATTTATAATAGAAACATCTACTACTAATATTAATATATGCATAGACATATAAAAAATATACAAAGAAGGTAGTATTAAGTATAAAATGATTATAATTTTTCAACTAATTCAGCGTGCCTGTTTGAATAGGTTTGAAGTGTTGTTTCAATTTTTTTATGTTTTTGTACGACTACAAAATTATAAGAAAAACGAGAAAGTAATATTTGGCTTTTAACTAAGGAGGCATTAATGAGACAATTATTTGAAATGGACTTAAAGGATTATGAACAGGATGATAGTGTATTTAGCAGACCATCTGCAAGGGCAATTATTATGAGGGATCATCATAAGATAGCCCTTGTTTATAGCAAAAAGGAGAAATATTATAAGTTTCCAGGTGGAGGAATTCATGAAGGTGAGGAAAAGAAAGAAGCATTAATTAGAGAAGTTAAAGAAGAGACTGGGTTAACTGTTATTCCTGAATCAATATGTGAATTTGGAAGTGTGCTACGTCGTCAAAAAAGTAATACTTCTCCACATACGATTTTTGAACAAGAGAACTTTTATTATACTTGTAAAACAGAAAGTCAAATAGGGCAGCAGAATTTAGACGAGTATGAGGCAGAAGCAGGATTTGTGCTTCGATTTGTTGATTTGGATGAAGCTATTAGGGTGAACTTAGCATATACAAGTGAAGATTACTTTAATGAAATTATGATTAAACGAGAAGCAAAAGTATTACAAATGATTAAGAATAAGGGAAAATTCTAAAGGAAACTTTAGATTTAAATAAGGATATGTTTTAAGTATTAAAGCTAATATAAGTTTAAGTGAAAGGTGTGAGTGTGAATGAAATTTATATTAGAGTATTTAAAACATCCTAGAACAGTTGGAGCAATTGCGCCTAGTGGTAAGAGACTTGCGAAAAAGATGATGGCACCAATTGATTTTAAAAAGGCAGAAGTTATTGTTGAGTATGGGCCTGGGACGGGTGTATTTACAAGAGAAATTATTAAAAATAGAAGAAAAGAGACAACGGTTATTTTAATTGAGCAGAATAAAGATTTTGTTAATATACTGAAAGAGCTTTTTGCTAATGAGGAGAATGTGCATATTATAAATGGCAGTGCGGAAGAGGCTCATGTGTACATTCAGAAATTAGGATATGAAACAGTTGATTATGTTGTATCGGGATTACCATTTACTTCATTACCAGTAGATATTTCGAATCAAATTTTACAAGTAACAAAAAATATAATAGGTAAAGAAGGGAGATTTATTACTTTCCAATATACGCTAGTAAAGCGAGGGTATTTTGAGAAATTCTTTAAAATTCATGGTGTGTATAGAGAATGGCTTAATTTACCACCAGCTTATGTTTTTGAAATGAGGAATTAAATGAATGAGTATATTTTAATTGTTGATGATGATAGTGATATTAGTAATTTGTTAGGCATTTACCTTGCCAATGAAGGATATCAATTTTTAAAATGTGATAATGCCATTACTGCATTAGAATTATTAGACCAAGTTAAGGTTTCATTGATTTTGCTAGATGTGATGATGCCAAAGATGGATGGGATAAGTGCGTGTATCAAAATTCGGGAGAAGACGAAAGTACCTATTATTTTTCTTTCTGCAAAATCAGATGATATGGATATTATAGAGGGGCTTATGGTAGGTGGAGATGATTATGTAACTAAGCCATTTAATGCGGCACAGCTTATGAGCAGAATTAAGGCACAGCTTAGAAGATATAGGCAGTATAATAATCAAGCTAGTTATACAACTATGATGAACTATGAAGATTTATCACTTAATATTGAAACACACCAAGTTTGGGTGAATGGTTATGAGATCAATCTTACATTTAAGGAATTTGCCATATTAGAATATTTATTAAGGAATAAGGGGATTGTCCTTTCTATGAAGCAAATCTATGAAAATGTTTGGCATGAAGAGTTTATTAGTGCTGAGAATACTGTAATGATGCACATTGCCAATATTAGAAAGAAAATAAATTTTGATTATCATGAAAGAGATTATATCAAAACAGTATGGGGAAAAGGATATAAAATATGAAAGAAATAAAAGACCCCATATTTTTCTTAGAACGTGTGCTACTGAGCATATATATTGCACTACTTTCATTAGGAATCGGATATTTTTTAGTGGACACGTTAAAAAATCAATTATGTAGAAAGGGATTAATACTAGTTGTATATATAGTTGCTATAGGGATTTTTATTGGCATGTTAAAGCTCACATCATTAAAGCGTTTTCATACAATTAAAAATTTCTATTTGCTTTCTGCCGGTATGGCACTAACTATTGAAGTGATTGTGATTCGTATGTTCTTACTGATATTTAATAAAGAAATTATACGTATTGCAGAGCAAATTAGCTTTGAAAATACAGTAAGTGAAATCGCAATATTCTTAAGTGCGTGTGGATTTATAGGCCTAGTATGTGTACTGTTTTTAATAATATTTAATTTGATTACAAAATACAAATCTAACTATATTCAATATTTATCAGATCAAGTTAAGAATAGGTCAATAGAGAATATGAATGTGCCAATGCATGAAAAGGGGGATGATGAACTGACACAGCTATGTAGGACAATTAATCAGATGAATGATACGATTCAGCAGAGCTTAAGAGAAAAGGAGCAAATAGAAAAGCAAAGAAATGAATTGATTTCAAATGTATCTCATGATTTAAGAAGTCCGCTAACATCTATTATAGGATATGTTGATTTATTAAAGCGTAATGGCTGTAAGGATGAGGAAAATTTTTGTGAGTACATAGAAGTTATTGACCGCAGATTAAATGGATTAAATCGTTTGGTAAATGAACTTTTTGAACTTACTAAAATAGAATCTCCAAGTTTTGTAATGGATCATATTCATGCAGACATTACCCCATTTTTGAAGCAGTTTGCTTATGAAAATCAAATTTTGCTAAGTAAACATGGGCTAAATTTAAAGTATAAAATTGATAATGGGGCATTTATTATGGATATTGATTTCGAGCGTATGGCAAGAGTATTTCAAAATTTATTTTCTAATACAATGAAGTATGCAGTTAAAGGGCATGAGAATATGCAAGAAGTTGATGTATGGTTTGAAAGTAAAGTAGAAGATAAGTGCATTATCATACGTCTTATAAATTATGTGAGTGAACAATGTGAGCTTGATACAGACAATATGTTTCAAAGATTTTATAAGGGGGACTACGCAAGGACGGATAGTAATAGTGCTGGCTTAGGGCTAGCAGTAGCTAAAAGAATTGTGGAATTACATGGGGGAGAAATAATAGCTACATTAGAAGATAGAAAGTTAGAAATTAGGATTTGCTTTAGGAACAATACGTTTAAATAGATATATGAGGCGTATTAAAATATATATTTATAAGAAAGCACTATGGTATATAGTTATATTCCCGTAGTGCTTTTGTTTTATTCATGCGCCTTATCATATAGTTTTTGAATTTCACTTGGTAGTTTATCTGGGAGCATGGCATTGATGCCCGCTTCATTGCCATCTGATATAGCCTGAGTATAGTACCAGCATTTGAAGTTTAGCATAGCAAGCGTTTTTTCTAGACTTTTGATTTCTGCTTTAATAGCTTGCTTTCTTGTTTCAAATAACTCTTTTCTTTGGTGATAGGTTGTAGCACCTTCACTTACCCAGTCAAAAAATTGTTTGATTTCTTTTATTTCAAGTCCAGATTTCTTTAAGCATTCAATGACGCGAAGTGCTTCGAGTTCATTGTCACTAAATGCTCTAATGCCAGATTTCCTTTGTAGGTTGGGGAATAAGCTAATATCTGAGTGTGGATACTGGTAGATTAAACATTTTAGATACAATGAGAATATTAGAGAGTATAAGAGATATGATAAATAAAAAAGCAAAAACCGTAATAAGGCGAGATTAAGTTACGCTACCCTTATTACGGTTTTTATATGTTTTGTAAACTATAAATATCATGCTTTAAGGTTCTAGCTGTCTTATAATTCTACTTAATAAAAGCGAACATAAGAAAGCACAAGTACCCATGCCAAAAATGATGGCAGGTGTATAGAATCTAACCACTATGAGGAGCATTGCAAAATAGATAAGTGCCATGAGAATAGTACATAGTAGGTAACGGAGACTTAATATAAGTGCATTCTTAAACATAGCAAATGTTGTATTGTGAAAGCGGGCAAGTAAAGGAAAGATATACATAAGAATCATGAAATAGATAATACATGCCACAATGAAAACTGCTGTAAGCATAGTCCAAAATACAGAGCTAGTATATAAGTGATAAAGTACGTAACCATCTACAGCTAAGATACTTCCTAAAGCTATTAGTATGACACTAATATGAATGCCTTGTTTCATATTCATCTTAAATGATTTAAAGAAGGCACTTGTAATATTTCCTTCTGTATCATCTACTATTTGCTGGCAGCAATAAAAGAGTGCAGCAGTAGATGGACCAATTGTTACAATTGGGATACAACAGATAAACCAAAGGATATTGAGCCAAGTGGTATAAGCTAGTTTGGTAATAAATTGCATAATTGGATTGTCAGGACTAAGTAAGTTACTAAACATTATTTTTCTCCTTTAATCAAAGTTGATTCTCTGTATATGAGATCTGTTTCCGTATAAAGTGTACGATAGTTTAAATCAGGTTGTTTGATTCTGGAGATGAGTAGCTGCGCTGCAGAGAATCCCATGATTTGACTATGAATGTGACATGTTGTAAGCTTTGGTGTCATAAGTCTTGATTCTGGTGAATCATCAAATCCTACGATTAAAATATCATCTGGGCAGCTAATACCTTGCTTTTTTAATGCCTGAAGTAAATCAATGGCAGCAAAGTCATTGGCACAGATAAAAACTTCAGGTAATTCTTTCATATTTTCCACAGAATTATATAGATACTCTGTATAGTGCATGCTATTAGGGCTTGCTTGTGTAAGTGAATATTCTTCAACAATTGGAAGAGAGTACAAATACATTGCATCTCTAAATGCTGTATAACGTTCGAAGAATGAACGACAGTGAGTAATTTTACCAACGAATCCAAATTTACTTAACCCCTTCTTTTGGAGATTATTTATTAATTCAAAAATCCCTGTATTATTATTCATAAGTAACATGTCTGCATTTAAAGGTCTGGCATATGTAAGCACAGGCCCATCCACCATGAGCATAGGAATATTTAATTCGCTCAGCATTTTACAGTAGTTATAATCAAACATTTCGATACACATAATTCCTTTTGTATTAATTGGATTAAATGTGATTGGTAAAGTTTGTGTCTTTACATTTTCAGGAGAAACCCTGTGTATGGTCATACTATATCCTAATGCAGAGATATCTTTTTGAAATTTATCTAACATAATTGAGGCAAAATGTGAATTTCCGATAAAATTCCCCGTAAATAAGGCTATTTCTCCAGCAGCCTTAGCTGTTTGTTCATTTTCTTCCTCTGAATTAGGCAGTGAAGCTAAATAGGAAAATTGCTTATACCCCATTTCAATTGCTTTTTGCAATATTTTTTCTCTTGTACTATCTGCTAGAACGCCAGTATTGTTAATTGCCTTTGACACGGTATTTCGTGACAAGCCCAGGGCATCTGCTATATCTTGTATGGTTACTCGTTCAGCCATAAATGTAAACTCCTTATCTATAAAATTGTGCAAATGTAAAATAAACGAAATAGTATATTGCTTCTTTAAATATATTATATATACTTCATTTATATTAGTCAAATGTAAAAATAACGGTGCAAAAGTCGAATATAATTGTGCAAATGTAAATATAACATATTGACACTAGTATAAAAATATGATTATAATAACAATATAAACAGTTTTGTTTAGAAAATTAGTTTTACATTTGCACAATGATGCACAATAATGCACAAGATAAGAGAAAGGAGTAGTTTAAAATGCCTTTAAAGGAAAAAACAATTAACAACAGCTTGCGTAATACATTATTATATTTGAAACAACATTGGCAGCTCTATGTATTGTTCTTAGGTCCGGCTTTACTACTGACAATTATTTTTAAGTATATTCCTATGGGAGGAATACTAATTGCTTTTCAAAAGTATAACCCAATCAAAGGCATACTAGGAAGTCAATGGGTAGGCTTAAAGTATTTCGAAAGATTTTTATCGTCACCTGACTTTATGAGATATCTTCTTAATACATTAAAACTAGCTGTTTATGGACTATTATGGGGCTTCCCAGTACCAATTCTTTTAGCCTTACTATTAAATAGAATAGGAAGTTCAAAGCTTAAACAAAAGATACAGTTAGTACTGTATATGCCAAACTTCATTTCTATCATCGTTTTATGTGGTATGGTTAGGATTCTTCTTTCTGTTAATGGACCAATTAATATGTTGTTAGGAACTAAACTTAATTTCTTAACAATGCCTGAAGCATTCAGAAGTATATACATAGCCAGTGGAATATGGCAAGGAGCAGGATGGGCTTCTATCATGTACACAGCAGCATTAGCCAATGCAAGTAGTGAATTAAAAGAAGCAGCCATGATTGATGGGGCCAATATATTCCAACAAATAAAAGCAGTTGAATGGCCTGCAATTAAAGATAT
>USPX01000091.1 GCA_900556665.1 uncultured Eubacteriales bacterium | reverse complement strand
TAATACTGTTTTTCCATCTATCATTACTTCAATCCCATGACCAGCAATAGCTGTAAAGTTTTCTAATGCTTTAAGGGCTAAACCTTTTTCTTCTGCTGCTCTTACAATAGCTTCACCTAATGGGTGTTCCGAACCTTTTTCACTGCTAGCAGCTAATAAAAGAATATCTTCTGCTTCATATTTCTGTGTATTTTCTTTGGCTACAATAATATCTGTTACTTTAGGTTTTCCTTCTGTTAAAGTTCCTGTTTTATCAAATACAATTGTATCGATTTTATAAGTTGTTTCTAAAGCTTCTCCGCCTTTAATAAGTACGCCTTCTTCAGCGCCTCTACCTGTTCCAACCATAATAGCTGTTGGTGTGGCAAGACCTAATGCACAAGGACATGCAATAACTAATACAGCAATAAAGATTGTTAGTGCAAATACTGGCGTCTCACCCATTACAAGCCAAAAGATAGCCGCAATAACTGCCAGTGAAATAACTGTTGGCACAAAGTAAGCCGCAATCACATCTGCCATTTTTGCAATAGGTGCTTTACTGCCTTGAGCTTCTTCTACAAGTTTAATGATTTGTGCTAAAGCTGTATCTTTCCCAACCTTAGTGGCTTTGTATTTAATAAATCCAGTTTTATTAATACTTGCCCCAATAACATTGCTGCCCACTGTTTTTTCTACTGGAATACTTTCTCCTGTAATCATAGCTTCATCAATAGCTGTGCTACCTTCAATGATTTCCCCATCTACAGGAAGTTTTTCACCTGGTTTCACAATGACAATATCACCTACTAAAACTTCTTCAATAGGGATAATTTGTTCATTTCCATTTCGAATCACTGTAGCTGTCTTAGGTGAAAGTCCCATAAGCTTTTTAATAGCTTCTGATGTACGACCTTTTGATCTAGCTTCTAAATATTTTCCTAATGTAATGAGTGCTAAAATAGTTGCTGCTGATTCAAAGTATAGGTGCATAGCATAACTGCCATCACCTCTTGCAATCTGCACCATACCATATAAGCTATAAATAAATGCTGCTGATGTGCCAATAGCAATTAATGAATCCATATTTGGACTAAGCTGGAATAAGTTTTTATATCCCACCTTATAAAATTTATACCCTACAGCCATAACAGGGAGCGTTAAAATAAGCTGCACGATGGCAAAATTCATAGGATTCATCATAGGCTCTATCATATGAGGAAGTGGCATTCCCATCATATGTCCCATACTAATAATTAAAAGTGGCAGCGTAAAACCTACTGAAATAATAAAGCGATAAAAAAGTAATTGATCTTCTCTATACTTTTTAACTTCCTCTTTCTTTTCTGCTTCACTCATTAAATTAAAACCGGCTTTGCTTACTGCTGCTTTAACCTGACCAATATTGGTGACCCCTTCATCTACTGTCACATTTAACTTTTCACTGGCAAAGTTCACACTCGCCTCTTCAATACCAGCTATTTTACGTACAATGCGTTCGATACGGCTAGCACAAGCAGAACAAGTCATACCTTCTATTTTGAAAGTATAAGCTTTTGTCTGCTTCTTAAGTTTAAAGCCCGCCTTTTCAACAACTGCTGTAATCTTTGCTTCATCTACCTTATTTTCATCATAAGTTACATTTAACATTTCTGCCGCAAAGTTCACACTAGCTGTTTCCACGCCATCGATTTTCCCAACGACACGTTCAATACGGCTGGCACAAGCTGAACAAGTCATACCTTCTATCTTGCTTTTTTTATGCTTCATATAGTTTCTCCTTTACTTCGTAATAACTTTCTCTAATATATGAATAACTTCCTCTATTTTTTCTTCTGCATGATCTTGATTTTCACATGCTGACTTCACACAGTTTTTCATGTGCTGTTCTAAAATAAGTAAATTCGCACGTTTTAAAAGCGCCTGCGCCGCTAGAATTTGATTCGATATATCTACACAATAACGTTCATCTTCTATCATTTTAATAATACCTTCAATCTGTCCTTTAGCTGTTTTTAAAGATTGCATGGCTTTTTTTCTCTCTGGATTCATATTTACCTCCTCCCCATGGGGGGGTATTATATTTTATATCATAATAACCACTACTTATTTTGTCAACCTACTTACTTTTGAAATACTTCTTCTACTACATATAGTAACCTCATTAAATCCTTTAAAATCTAGTATAAATATGGTAATTGATTTGTTTAAAATAAAGGGAGAGGAAATTTCTTCCTCTCCCTTTATTTTAAACAATTGGATGACTTGCTATAATCACACAATCCTCTACTTCTGCTCCATTAAATAAAGTACTACCACCATTGCACAATCTCTTTGGCATATCCATATAAGAAAGACAATTATTAAACTGACATCCTTTAAGCCTTTGAGGAATATTCATACTAAAACCTAAGCTATAATCACTGTAATAATGCCCTTCTTTATTCCATACACTACAGTCTACAAACTTGCTATCTACTATTTCAACAAAACGCATTTGATTTGTCTCTGTTATAGCTTTATCAGCTATGAAATAAATTCCGCCATTACTGTTTTGATACATATCATATAAATAAACACATTCTTTAAATTGACATGCATAAATACTTACATGAATGCAATCATTAATAAGTAAAACACGATTATTAAAATATGTAAACTTGCAATGATCTATTATAATCCTGGCAGTTCCATCAAAGCTTATAGGATGATTATCACCTATAATCTCACAGTTTTTAAAAACAACCTTTTGATTATTTCTAAACAACCAGTTTTTACGACTTAAATCAATTTGCCAGTTTTCAAATACTAAAACATCCTGTTTAAAAACCCAACGTTCTAGGGACATTTCTTCATTCTTGAAGACTTCATTAAAATTAGGTCTTTCCTCTAAGTTTCTAGAGCCATAATAAAATACCATCTCATCATCATCTATAAGTCTTCCCACTAAAAAAGATTTTACATAGCCTACAAAGTTTCTTACCTTAATATTTTTAGGTGCTCTTTCAATTAGCTGCATATAGCTATTGCTATCTTCTTCTAAAATGCAAGTAGCTAAGTTCATTAGAAAGTTATATTCTCTTTCCCCGATTCCCAAACTTTCCCCTATTAAACTTGCAAACTCTTTTTGTACCTTAGTAGCCTTCATAAGTAATAATAATAAATCTAATACAAAATTGTATTTCAACTCATTTTCTCTAAAATACTTTAAAAAGTTCTCACCTAATGCCTTGGCAAAGTTCTGAGCTTCTATTTCACTAATTTCTATTAATATTTCATCATTTAAATCCACGCTTTGAATAATCTGATTTAAAAAGGCTCTTTGCTCATAAGTAAAATCAGCACTTTCCTTTAACGCCAGATTCAATAATGTAATATACGTTTTCTTAATAGGTTCATGACATCTTTGCAATGGATGTTCCTCTATTTTTTTATTAAATGTTACTTGTTTTTCTAAATAACTATTAAGTTTCTCTAATATACTCACCCTTCCCCCTCCTTTCTTTTATTTTATACTATCTCCTATGTAATATCAAAAATATACTCATACCTTAATAGCACAAAAAGCGACTACGAAACTATCAATCATTTCGTAATCGCTTCTCTTTTATAAATCACTCACTGCTTCTACTTCTACTATAAAATGACCTGTTACGTTTCTAGGGCTTGCAATATACAGATTGCGCATGCCTTCATATGGCATAACATAACCATCATGTATATCTAAATATACAATAGGATGTTCTCCCCTACTTCCTTCTTGTAGTACGGTAAAATGAATATCATCATCTGCTTCAATTTTACTTATAATATGCCAAACTAAATACTTTTCCTTTGGAAGTTGCACCGTTGAGAAATTAAAACTTACTCTCTCTCCATCTGTTTGTGATTTAGGTAAACATGCAATTGTTACTGTATTCATAACAAACACCCCTTCCACTTTGTTAATTTCTTCTAACCCTCTAACTAATATAATCCTAGTATACGTAGTTTTTACCAATTTAATACATATTTTATTTAACCTGTCTTTTTTCTACTTTTAGGTCACTTCTCTTCTATAAATTTATCTATGTTTTACAAGCATAAAAAATATACAAGCTTTATTTACAAAAAAGCTTATTTAAACAGTTTGTCTTTTAAACTGCTTAAATAAGCTTATACTAAAAATCTAACTTAAAAATAATGCATATACTACAGTCATAACCCCTGTTACCCCTATAGCAATACCACTCATAGCCCCTTGAACTTGTCCAAGTTCTAGTGCTTTAGTTGTCCCCATAGCATGGCTACAAGCACCTATTGCCACACCTGCTGCAATAGGTTCTTTAATACGAAAAATCTTAATCATTAAAGGTGTAAATATAGCACCTGCAATTCCTGTAATAATAACAGCTGCAACTGTGACTGGTGCTAAGCCACCTAATTGGCTTGAAACTTCTATAGCAATTGGTGTAGTTACAGACTTAGGTAGTAATGAAGCTGTTAACACATCATCTAACTTAAACAACTTGCAAAGCATAAACACACTTACCATAGACACCCCTGCCCCCACTGCTGTTCCTACAATAATTGGTAACCAATTTTTCTTAAGTATTTCTAACTGACTATAAATAGAGATTCCTAACGCTGCTGTAGCTGGTGCTAGAAACATGGTAATAATCGAACCACCTTCATTATAATTAGCTACTGGAATGCGAAATACTTGTAATACTGCAATCACTAAAAGTATGGCTATAAGCAGAGGATTTGCTAATGGTGACTTAAGCTTTTTATTGATTTTGATACCTATCTCAAAGGCAAATATAGATAGTACAATCCCAAAGTATGGACTAGATGTAATCTCATTCATTTATTTTCCTCCTTTTATTTTGCCATCCAATTACAAAGGTTACTGTATACGCCGTTGCTATAAAAGTTAGTACCATTGTAATAATACATATCGCTAAAATCTTAAGTACATTCCCTTTAAGTAAATCATAATTATCTATGATAGCTACACCTGATGGGATAAAGAAAAAGGCCATATTCTGAAGTAAAAAGTTCGTCTTCTCTCTTACATGCTCCGCCTTGATCACCTTAAATAAAAGTAATAAAAACAAAATAATCATGCCCATTACACTTGCTGGAAAAGGAAATGGTAGTACACTAACTACAATCTGCCCCAATAAACATATGGCAAATACAATGGCTATTTGCATAATAATCTTCACTTTACACACTCCTTACCGTTTTATCTTAACTTCCTAAAAAATTCTACTCCTACTCCTTAAAACCGTCAATTATACACAAGTCACATTTTGTTATCTTCTATAATAATTTTTCTATAATTATTTACTAGTTATACATCCTATTTTTATATACACAAAAAACCTGCTACTGAAAATATCCTTTCACTAGCAGGTTCCCTACTCTTTATAAGTAGAAATGAACTTATAATCACCCCAACGGCTTCACTTACTGTCAAAGTAAATAAATTAACTTCTCTCTTTTTCTCCTCAAAGTAGACCCAAATAGTAAGCTGGGTTAGTGGTGGTTTAAAAGCTACCTGTGGAGTAATTTAATGATAGGCTTAGTAAAGAGAATCAAAGCGTTTTTAGGTCGGTTGTTTGAGTGAACGCAGTGAGCGAGTTCCGACCATTGCTTTGATTATCTTTGCTTAGCCTATCATAAATTACGTAAGGTGTAGCTTTAAACCACCACTAACCCAGCAGACCTATTTGATCTACTTACTTTACTTACACCCATGTTCGCCGCAAGTGTGGCCTTCACCATGCGCATGATGACTACATCTTGTGTTTGGATTGTAATCTAATTCCCCTTTAATAAATGCTTCTACCTGTGCATCTGCATTTCCAGAAGTTCCTGGATAAATTTTAATTCCTGCTTCACTTAAAGCATTAATTGCGCCACCACCGATGCCGCCACAAATTAATGTATCTACATCTAGATTTTTAAGAAAACCTGCTAATGCACCATGACCAGATCCATTTGTATCTACGATTTTTTGTGAAACAATATTGCCATTTTCAATTTCATAAACTTTAAACTGCTCTGTGTGTCCAAAGTGACCAAAGATATTTCCATTTTCATAAGTTACTGCAAGAATCATAATTTATGCCTCCTAAAATTTTTATATTATTTTTTTAACTGGCACTGGCAATGTTCCTTTTTACATTTACTATCCTGCTCTACTTTACAAGGAGATGTTTCTCCCTCCACAAGACTTGTAAGCTCCTTTGCCACTTCCAGTAATACTGCCTTATTTACTTCGTAATGAATGAAATACCCTCTCTTTTCAGGGACCAGAATGTTAGCTTCCTTCATTACTTTTACATGTTGAGATACAGCACTTTCACTGATTCCTAGTCTTTTAGCCAAGCCTCTTACACAATAATCATGTTCTAATAGAAGCTTTATAATATTCATTCTAGTCTCATCCGAAATTGCTTTGAGTACATTTGTTAATTCCATACTACTCCTCTTTTGATTAAGTCATTACTTAATTAAATTTTTTAGCATTAAATATTAAAACGCACAAAAAAAGGTGAAGATGCTTATTGGCACATCTTCACCCTTTTACCATATATATTTAAAGGATTACTCTAAATTGTTTTCTAATGTTTGAAGTTCAGCTGTAAGTTCTTTTGGTAATCTATCTCCGAATTTATCATAGAATTCATGGATACCTTTTACTTCTTCTTTCCATAATTCTTTATCTACATTAAGTAAGTTAGCAATTGTAGTTTCATCAATGCTTAAACCTTCTGTATTGATATCTTCTACTTTTGGACCAAATCCGATAGGAGTTTCTACTGCATCTACTTTACCTTCGCAGCGATCTAAGATCCAGCTAAGTACTCTTAAATTATCTCCGAATCCTGGCCAAATGAAGTTACCTTCATCATCTGTTCTGAACCAGTTTACATTAAAGATTTTTGGTGCTTTATCACCAAGTTTTTCGCCCATATCAATCCAGTGTTGGAAGTAATCAGCCATGTGGTAACCACAGAATGGAAGCATTGCCATTGGGTCACGTCTTACAACACCTACTGCTCCTGTTGCAGCTGCTGTTGTTTCAGAAGCCATGATTGAACCTACGAATACACCGTGATTCCAGTCTCTTGACTCATATACAAGTGGTGCAGTTTTTGCACGACGTCCACCAAATACGATTGCAGAAATTGGCACACCTTGTGGGTTATTGAACTCTTTGCTGATACATGGACAGTTTCTAGCTGGTGCTGTGAAACGGCTATTTGGATGAGCACCTTTAGAGCCATCAGTACAATCCCATTTTTCACCTTTCCAGTTAAGTGCATTTGTTGGAGGATTTTTGTCAAGACCTTCCCACCAAACTGTATTTGTATCTAAGTTTAATGCAACGTTTGTGAAGATTGTTCCTTCTTCTGTTGAATGTAATGCATTTGGATTTGATTTTAAGTTTGTTCCTGGTGCTACACCGAAGAATCCATTTTCAGGGTTGATTGCCCAAAGTCTTCCGTCTGGACCTTGTCTAAGCCAAGAAATATCATCACCTACACACCATACTTTGTAACCAGCTTTTTTATAAACTTCTGGTGGAATAAGCATTGCAAGGTTTGTTTTACCACATGCAGATGGGAATGCAGCACAAATGTATTTTACTTCACCTTGTGGATTTTCAATACCTAAGATAAGCATATGTTCTGCCATCCAACCTTCATTTTTACCTTGGAAAGATGCAATTCTA
>USPX01000090.1 GCA_900556665.1 uncultured Eubacteriales bacterium | reverse complement strand
ATGATTGGTTCTGGCATGCCTTCCATACTAACTGGTTCGCATTCATTACAGCCACATATTGGCTCAGGAAGATTAGCATATGGAGGGAACATATCTTTAAGAACTACTTCAGCAACAATTACTGCACTTGCACCGATAGCTAATGTGCCAATGTTAACACCATCTTGGAAGTTACATTTTACTCTTTTACCATTAACCCATGTACGTAATATACATACATTACCTAAAAAAACATCTGTTACTCTTACATTATTTAATATAGCATTACCTCTATTTGTTACTGTAATTGTATAGTTATATGGTACGCCTACCCTAACTGGATTTAAACTTGCTACTTTTGCAATGCTAATTGCTGGATGATCTAATTCTACAGCAATGATATTTGTAGGACTTGTTTGTGTTTCACTAGCATATACAGTTGTGAAATTATTTGCGATTTGACCATTAGTAGGTTCGCTTGCCACTTGTACATCAAAAGTTAATGTAACTGTTTTGCCAGCTGGAATTGTAGCAACCGTAACACCTTTTGTAATATTCCCAGGTATAGCTGCGCCATCTTGTCTTAAATTACCTACATAAGTTAAATTTGAAGGAAGTGCATCTGTTACAACAATATTTGTTGCTGCAGCACTGTTAGGATTTGTAATACTTAATGTATAAGTATAAGTATCTCCTACTTTAGTAGTCGTTACACTTGATGTTTTAGCTAACCCTAATTTACCTACAGAAACGTTTGCTGTAGACATATTATTATTAGGGTTCATATCAGGTTCTGCACTTCTTACTGATGCAGTATTTATAAGTGTACCTGCTATATTAGTTGCTACACTACCTCTTAATAAAATGTTTTTCGTCATACCAGCTGGTAATGTACCAATATTTAAACTACCCATCCATGTATTCCATGTTGTACCATTGTTTAAACTATATTTTGCATTACTAATTGTTGCTGGAATATTGTCTGTTACAACAACCTTTGTTGCTGTAGTCATACCAATATTTTGAACATTTAACGTATAATTTACTGTGCCACCTGGTACTACAAAAGATACTGCTGCGGTCTTTGTAATAGCAAGGTCTACAAAGTTTAGAACTTCCATGTGAGATACGTTAGGCTGGTTTGAATAGCTATCATAAATATCATTTTGTATAGGTGCATAGTCGTAACTCATTGTTGAACGATTATCCATAACACCAGATTCTGATTTACTTTTAACATTTGCTTTAAAGCTAATCATTACTCTACCTCCTTATTAAAGGCTCTCAAAAGACAACCCCTCTTACAATATCATATGATTAATTTCTTATTTTTGTACCAAAAATACCTATTTTTTATGTTTTTTTACGTTAAATGCATAGATTGAATATTCAAATTTTTTATTGTATCATTAAGTTACCAATTTCTACTCTAATCTTCAAGGAGGATGTTATATGTTAACTTCTAAGCAACCTATGATTGCACTTACATTTGATGATGGACCTATAGAAAATAAAAGCTATGGCTATGAAGTTTTAAATATTTTAAAGCAGTATGGGCTTAATGCCACTTTCTTTTATTGTGGCTCACAAATTAATGATGAAACTGCAAAGGAAATTGCTTATTCCTATGCATTAGGAAATGAAATCGGAAATCATACAACCCATCATCTGGCATTAACCGATTTATCAGATGTGACCTTAAAATCAGAAATTGAAACAACTGCTAAACTTTTACACAAAATTACTGACCTTACACAGTTTTTAGTGCGTCCACCTTATTTAGCTTGCGATGAACGTGTATTCAAACTAATCGATGCACCTCTTATTGGCGCTAGTGTAGATAGTAAAGATTGGTCAGGCATTGAACCTGAACTTATTGTGAAAAATGTTTTAACACATGTTACTGATGGTTCAATCATATTAATGCATGAAAACCAAGTACATACTGTAACGGCACTTAAAACTTTAATTCCTAAATTACTTGAACTTGGTTTTACAATCACCACTGTTTCTAAACTTATGCAAGCTAAAGGCATACCTCTTACTAACAATAGACTCTATGAACACGCTTAATAGCACTCTACTTGAATACCTTAGAAAAATTTTTAATAGGAGATGATTTTTTGAATCTTAAAGAAAAGTACGGAGAATGGGGAATTATACTTGGCGCTACAGAAGGCGTAGGTAAAGCTTTTTGTGAAAAACTTGCTCAAGGTGGTATGAACATTGTCATGGTTGGTCGCCGAGAAGAAAAGCTTAATGAATTAGGTAACGGGCTTTCTCTTAAATATGGCATAAAACATTTAGTCATTAAGGCAGACTTTTCAGAAGCTCATGCTGCAGAAGAAATCTTTGAAAGAACAAAGGATCTTGATATGGGATTTATGAGTTATGTAGCTTGCCTTCATCAATTTGGTAAATTACAAGATACACCTTGGGAAGCTCATGAAAAAATGCTTAATGTTAACATCAATACTTTCCTTAAATGCTTTTATCATTACATGGGCATTTTTGCTAAACAAAACCGTGGTGCAATCATTAATGTTTCTTCTTTAACAGGTGTAAGTTCCTCTCCTTACAATGCACAATATGGTGCTTGTAAAGCTTATATCTTAAAACTTACAGAAGCCGTAGCTTATGAAGCTGCTAAAACAAATGTAGACGTTATGGCTATTACATTAGGTGCCACTACTACACCTAGCTTCTTAAGCAATCTCCCAGGAGGTCCTGAAGGTGAAGCTGCTATCAAAGCCGCTATGACACCAGAAGATGTTACCTATGAAGTCTTTAAGGAACTTGGCAAAACACGTTCACTTATTGTAGGCGAAAATAATCGCCAAGCCGTTCACCACTGGCACACTGACATGCACTCCGATGAAGTTGCAGCTTACATGGGTTCATTTTATGAATGTTAAGTAACTATCACAAATAATAAAAAGGATATATGTGAGGCACTTTATGCTTTCACCATATATCCTTTTTTGCAACTTTCTTTATAGCTTTTTAAAAACTTCTGCTTCAGCTTTTAGTTCTTTAGAGATGCTGTAGTTTTCATCAATAAGTTGGCTAATGCTATTCATTTCTAGAACGAGGCTTTGTGTGCTATTTGCAGCACCTCCAATGCCTTCCATACTATCATTCATTGTATGATTAATTGTGCTAATAGCATTTATAATTTCAGAGATACTTTTTTCTAACATTTGTGTTTTTTCATCAAAAGTTTGCATTACATTTTCAACATAGTCTGCATCTGATTTATACTGTTTTCCAGATTTAACAACATCTACAAACTGTGGTAAGATTTCATTTTGTAAGAAACCGATAAATATACTTGTATGCTCTGATAAATTATGTACTGCTTCAGTTACTTGATTATTTGTAATCTGAATATTATTAGCTGTATCATGGGCTGTATCTGCTAATTTTCTAATTTCCTCTGCTACTACTGAGAATCCTCTTCCAGCTTCTCCTGCTCTGGCTGCTTCAATAGAAGCATTTAATGCAAGTAAGTTAGTTTGACCTGCTACTTCTAAAATATCATTTGTTAAGTTATTGATACGGTCAACATTTTGACATGCTTTGATGGCATGATTTAACTTATCTAACATCTCATTTACTTTGCACTCAATTTGCTCCATATTTGTACGTGCATTGGCTTCCATTGTATCTGCTGTTTGTTTCATATCTTTTGAATATGTATTAATTTGTGAAACATGAGACATCATCTCTTTTACATCTTCACCTACATGGCTAGCTGCATCATTGATAAGATTTGTATTATCTGAGATATCCTTCATTGTAGCCGATAATTCTTCTGTAAGTGCTGATAATTTATCTACACTTTTTCCTGAAGTACTCACACTACCTAATACATCTGCTCCAATCTCTTCAATTTTTATTGAGTTTCTATTAATTACTTCGAAAATATGTTGTAACTCTTCTAAGAATGTATTAATTCCTTTACTTAATGTACCAATTTCATCGTCATTCTGTACTGAAATACGCTTTGTAAGGTCCCCTTCATTAGCTTTTATAGCATTGATTATATCCGATAACTCTTCAACTGTACGCATAATAGGTTTTATAATTCTTCTTTGACTGACATAAACTGCTGCAATAACTGCTATTACTGTAATAATTACAACTAAAATACTTATATAAATAGATCCTTTATATGTTTTCTGTAATGCTTGACGAGATTCTAATGAGTCATTTTGTAATGACCTATTTAATAAGTCGATTTGCACATTCATTTCATTTGCTAAATTAACTAATTCACTGTTTGCATAGTTATAAGCTTCTGCTGTTCTATTACTTGCACTAAAGGCAACTAAATTAGCTAATGCCTTTTTAAATTCCTCATAACTTTCAACTAAAACTTCATATACACTTGTATCCTTTTCTGATACATATTGTTTATACTCCGATAATAATGCATCTACTTCATCACTTTTTTCTCTAATAAGACTTACACGTTCAATCTTACTATCTAAATCAGTAGCAATAATATGTGCTAAAGCTTCTTTATGAATACTTTCTGTTAACTTACTAATATTCCCTAGGCTTTCTATACCTTGCATATTTTCATCTACAATAATTGCTGCTTTTTTATTAACACTATTCATGCTTAAAATTCCTAATACATTAGATAAAGTAGCAATTACACTTAATACTATTACTGGTAGTATAAATAATATTCTTATGCTATTTTTTTTGTTCATTAAATCCCCACCTTAATCTGTAACTTTCTGTGTTGTCTCTTTTACAAGGTTATTCATTAATTCTTGCATATTATCATTTGTTGCTTTGCCTTCAAGTATGGCACTTGCAAAGTGATATGCTGCATCCCAATACTTCACACCTACTCGTTGTAAGCTTGCATATTCAGATTGTGCAATTAATGCTTGGATAGCTGGTGATTGTGCAACAGCTTCATTACTTGCTGCCTCTATATTACTTGGTCCTAAACCACGTTTTTCAAATCTTAACAATTGATTTTCTTCATTTGTAAGCCACTGTGCTAACTCAGCTGCCCATTCTTTTTCCTTAGAATAAGCATTTACACCAATCATTTTATAACCAGCATAAGATGACATTTGCACTTGCTTGCCTGCTACTGTATAAGTTGGTAATTTAGTTGCTCCTAGGTTATCTCCCCAAGCTTCTTGTAACTCTTGTGCTGCCCATACCCCAGTTACGCCTGCAATAATACTATCATTTTTAGCACCTGCTATGAGTACATCATCATCACCACTCATAAATCCCGGATTTTTTGCAATAGCCAACATTGCATTTCCTACATCAACACCTTTGATTTCTTTATCTATGCTATTCCAGTCACAATAATTTGTGATACCATCTGGATTTAATTCTAATGTTAAACCAGTATTCCCAAAGAATGAATACATATACCAACCAGTCCAATCCATTGTAACTTTCTTATTTAAGTTACTAGCTACTGCTAATATTTTATCCATTGATTTTACATCTTCTTCTGATAAATAGGCTTTATTATAAAACATAAAGTAACCATTATCTGCTGTCATTGGATAAGCGTATATTTTATCATTAATAGTTGCTGCTTCTACAGCACCTGCCCCATTGGCTGCTTTAATCTCTTTTGCAGATTCAATGTTTTCTACTACACCAGCTGCTGCCAATTCTCTTAGCTGGTCATCTGCAAATGCAAAGACATCTGCTGCTTCATTAACATTCTCTAATATTCTAGATTTACAGGAATTTTCATGTTCTGCTTCTACTACAATATCAAATGTTGCCTCATCTGTATGGACTGCTTTAAAACTTTCAATCATTTCAGCTAAAACTTGTTGATCATTTTCAGACCCCCATACTGTTAACTGAACATTTTCTTTTTGGTAATTTATAGTTTTTTTAACATTTATTAACTTAAATAATTGTTTTTCTCTTCAAACATAATTAATTGGTTTCAAAAAACTTTCCATTCTTTATTTTTACAATTCATTTTGCATTTGATATAATAGAACATAACACTAACAAGGAAAGGAAAGTTGATATTATGGAATTATGGGATATTTATGACAGTAATAAACAAAAAACTGGTCGAACAATGAAACGTAATGACTGGTGTTTAAAAGATGGGGAGTATCATCTTACTGTACTTGGCGTTATTGCTAGGCCTGATGGAAAGTTTCTAATTACTAAACGTGTAATGACTAAAAGCTGGGCACCTGGCTGGTGGGAAGTTTCAGGTGGCGCTGCTATGGCAGGGGAAACTTCTAAAGAAGCCGTTATGCGTGAAGTATTAGAAGAAACAGGCCTTGATGTTTCTAATGCTGAAGGTGGCTATCTATTTTCTTACAAACGTGAAAACCCTGGTGAAGGGGATAACTATTTTGTAGACATTTATCGTTTCATTATGGACTTTAATGAATCAGATCTGCATTTACAAGAAGCTGAAACTGCTGGCTATAAGCTTGCAACACCTGATGAAATTGCTGCCTTAGCTGAACAAGGCATCTTCTTACATTATGAGAGTATCAAAAAAGCCTTCCAACTATAAAGGAAGGCTTTTTCATGCTTAGTTTTTATCTACAAGTATAAATACTTTTTTATTCTACATAATAATTCCCCCTCTTTAGCGCTTACTCTCTTAAAATCCTACCTAATATACCTATCCCTTTAATAATCTTATCTTCTGATGAATTAGTGTAATTTAAGCGCATAGTATTGGCTCTATGACCATCTGTATAAAAAGGATCACCTGGTACAAAGGCTACCTTCTCCTCTTTTGCTTTTTCAAAAACATCTAGAGCGATTTGCCCTTCTGGTAAAGTGGCCCAAATAAACATACCACCTTGTGGTCTTGTAAACTTCACATCTTTAGGAAAACTCTCGGTCATAGCTTCTAGCATAGTCTGACACTGGTTTTTATATAATCCTTTGATTCGTTTAATATGCTCACTAATATCATTATGTGTCATATAGTCCCAAATAATATATTGTGAAAAAATACTTGAATGTAAATCTGCTGCTTGTTTAGCGGTATTAATATATTTGCGAAGCTTCTCATCTCTTATAACCATAAAGCCTAGGCGCATACCTGGTGTAATAATTTTAGAAAAGCTCCCAAGTAAAATACTCCTCTCTAAATCATGAGCACTCATATAACCTTTAGGTTCCCCCTCAAAGCATAATTCCCCATAAGGATCATCTTCTACTAAAATGCAATCATACTTTCGCATAAGCGCTAGTACTGCTTCACGCTTCTCATCTGAATACGTTAAACCACTTGGATTTTGATAGTTAGGTACAATATAAACAAATTTAACACTATTGTTTTTCAATGTTTCTTCTAATTTCTTAATATGCATCCCATCTGATTCTAACGAAATAGGTAAAAAATTAGGTTCATATTGAGCAAAAGCCTGAATTGCACCTAAATAACCTGGTTCCTCTACAATGACATGATCCCCTTTATTAATAAATACTTTACCAATTAAATCTAATGCCTGCTGTGAACCTGTTGTAATAATAATATCATCCGGTCTAACCTCCATTTGATACATACCATTTAATCGTCTTGCAATATACGCTCTAAATTCATATAGACCTGCAGTTGATGCATATTGAAAAACCTTACTCCCAAATGTATCTATGACCCTTGCTGTAGATTCTTTAAGTGCGCTATCTGGAAATGAAATTGGATTAGGTAAGCCCCCTGCAAAAGATATAAAATCTTCATTCTCTGTTACTTTAAGTA
>USPX01000089.1 GCA_900556665.1 uncultured Eubacteriales bacterium | reverse complement strand
CACTCTAAATGCTTCTGTCTCTACCATTTCTGAGCTAGATTCAATATCTTTATTTTCTCTTAAAGCTTCATAAACACTTTCAAATGGTTGATGTGCTTTAAGTCTTAAACCATGTGAATTGTATATTAGGGTGTAGCCAGCTATACCTGTAGTCTTATGATAATCCTTACAGAAACCACCATCTATAACCATGAGTTTACCATTGGCTCTAATTGGCTTTTCACCACTTTCTAGCTTAACAGGTGTATGACCATTAATAATATGTGATATAGAAGAATATAAGCTAAATTCTCTTAAAATCATATTGCAGGTCTTTTCCATATGATAGTAATCGTAATATGAATTTTTATCTTCTTTCCAAGTCTCCTCATCAGATATGAAGGTACGCTCAAAAGTCTTGATTGTTCGGCCAAATAAAGGTGATTTCTTACCACACCATAGATACCACATAAAGTCTAAATCAGCCTTACTCCCCCCACCAAAGTAAGCTCTTCTAGCTACCTTTTCAGCAAAGTCAAAGTAATTTCTGCCCTTGTAGATTTTGCCGCCAATTTCTACTCCTTCAAAATTACCAGATTCATCTAATGGCACACAACCATGATATAAAAGATTATTATTATATTTTAGGTATATATTTCCTTTCTTATATAAGAATTCAATATGATCTTTTAATCGCTTACTATTGGCAAAAGCAGCCTTTAGCTCTCCCATAATTTGAACTTCTTCAGCCGATAATTCATAGGGATTTTCTTTATCAAGTGTTGGGAAATCTGTATCATTTAGCTCATATAACTGACCCTCTATCTCCACAGTTTTATTTTCTAAATCCATCTTATGTAGTAACATTCTATCATCCATTTGATATTCTGGATGCCTCTTAATAATTTGACCTTCTAATTTAAATAAAATTACTGATATTGCCTTAAATGCTGCCTCCATAGGATCTTTACTCTTATAAGTTTTTTCCGCAAATAGTGCTAGATTCCTTAAACTAATCCCATAACCACTCTCTAAAATCATCATATTGTTATAGCGGATATTATTACGAATTACATTGGCTATACATGCCTTATTTCCAGCTACTGCACCCATCCATAAAATATCGTGGTTTCCCCACTGAATATCTAATGAATGATAGTTCATTAATAAATCCATAATCTTATCTGCATAAGGTCCCCTGTCATAAATATCTCCTACTATATGTAAATGGTCTACAGCTAATCTTTTGATGAGTGCTGCTAAAGCAATTATAAATTCATCGGCACTATCAATTTGAATAATCGTATTTAATATTTCTTCATGATATCTAACTTGATTATCATCTTCGTCTTTTTGTACATGTAATAATTCATCAATAACATAAGAGAAGTCCTTTGGCATAGCCTTTCTTACCTTAGAACGTGTATACTTAGAAGAAAGCATCTTTGCTATTTCAATAAGTTCAGTTAAAATCATACGATACCAATCTGGCGCTAGATCATAAATTTGCTCTTGTTTAATAAGCTCCAGTTTTTCTTTTGGATAATAAATAAGCGTACAGATTTCTTGGCGTTCTGTATCACTTAGCTTTTCACCAAATAAATTATCTACTTTTTCTCTAATAACCCCTGAGCAGTTATTTAATATATGGCAAAAGGCCTCATATTCCCCATGAATATCACTCATAAAATGTTCTGTTCCTTTAGGTAAGTTTAAAATTGCATTTAAATTAATAATTTCCCTGCATACAGCTTGAATAGACGGATATTTTTCTGCTAGAAGCTTTAAATATTTTTTCTCCTCTGTCATTATTATCACCAGTCTTTCTCAATTATTTTTATATTTAAGTTACATTAATTTTTATTATAGCAATTTATAAAAATTTCAGATACCTTTTCATGTTAAATAATCATTAAAATAGGCATTAGCTTTCGCTAATGCCTATTTTAATTTAATTTCTTAAATTTAATTTTCTTTTATACTACTTTATTGTTCTGCATTTCCTGCATTTTGGTGTGCGCCTTTGTATTGTTCAAATACTTTTTGAACAATTGTTCCACCAATTTTTCCAGCTTCACGAGCTGTAATATCTCCATTATAGCCTTGTTTTAAAGGTACTCCCACTTCTCTAGCTACCTCATATTTCATAGAATCGAAAGCGTGTTGATTTGCCATTGTTGTGCTCCTCCTATAATGTTACATATAAAGTATTATATAAAGATTATATATAACTTCTTGATTACCTTGAAGTTACATTCATAGTATACGTATTTAAGCTTTATCTATACTCAAAAGTCTATTGAACTTCTAATGTATTTATTTCCATTTTTAATAATTTTAATTTAATGATCATCTTTGACTTTGCGTTTGTAGTTTAGTCATACGTATAATAGCAGCTATTAATAGTTTTAATGTAACTTCAAGGTACTTACTTAACCACTGATTACACGCCTCTTTTACTTGCAATGACCACTCTATCGTTTCTTCATCCTTTATATTCATTTCTACTATTTTAAGTACAAATTCTATATCCCTTTTAACTTCTTCTAAGCTTAAATCTTCTAACTCTTTTTGCTTAATTAAACAATCACTATCTATAATAATCTTTACAGCTTCGATAGCTATTGCATCTTTTATATAATCTGTCATTCGTTCTAGCATTCCTCTTTTATTTGGGTTAAAGGCCTAAAAGCGGCCAAATGATTTCATAGACTATTGGCACCAAAAGGGCTGGTAACATATTCCCCACACGAAACTTCTTACCAAAGGCTACATTAATGCCTACACAAAAAATAAGGGCAGAACCTACAAAACATAAGTCATTAATAATCGCATCACTTACAAATGCACCACAAAAAGCTGCTATTAATGTAATGCCTCCTTGATATACAAGTACTACGATTGCTGAAAAAACAGCCCCTATGCCACAAGTTGAGGCAAAGATCATAACAATAATGATATCTAAAATAGATTTAGCTGCTAACATAGAATAATCCCCACTAATCCCATCTTGAATAGATCCTACAATGGCCATAGCCCCTACGCAAATAATCAATGAAACATTGACAAAGCCATCTACAAACTGGCTATCGTTTTCTCTCTTAACAGCCTTTTTGATTTTCTCACCTACATTGTCCATTCTAAACTCTAACTGCATCCATTCTCCAAGGGCTGTACCTATTACCATAGAAAAGATAAGAAGCATAGTCCCTTGTGTCTCAATACTTCCATCTGTAATCACTAACATTTTTGTAAGTACTCCAGCTATCCCTATAAAAATAGTTGCGATGCCACAAGCTTGCATTAAAGATTCCTGTAACTGCTTCTTTAAACCATTCTTTAACAGTAAGCCTACAATCCCTCCACCAATAACAGCCAAGGTATTAATGATTGTGCCAAGTCCTATCATGTCTAAATCTCCTCCTGTTTATACTTCTATTCAAGTATTATACCAAAAAAGTAAAGGGATTGCTAAATAGCCTGGGGAGTAGTTGAGGAGAAGCTCTACACATTCCGTAATTTTTCAACTACTCCCATTCTATTTGGACAACTTAATGGAAAAGAGGTCGAAAGGAAAAAACTGCCCCGAAATGATTTAACATTTCGGGGCAGTTCCTTGTTATTTATTATATATTAATAGATTGTCATCTATTTATTACTCAATCATAATACGATGTCTATCTTCAATCACCTGTTTTTCTTCTTTTGGTAACTCTAGTCTTAAAGTACCATCTTCATATTTGGCGTGGATATCTTTTTCAGTTATGCCTTCACCAACATAGAAACTTCGGGTCATACTTGAAGCATATCGTTCTTGTCTAATATATTTACCATCTTGATCTTTCTCATTCTTGTCTAGTCCCTTAGCTGCATTAATGGTTAAGTAACCATTTTCAAGGTTGATATTAATTTCATCTTTCTTAAATCCTGGTAAATCAATAGCCATTTCATATCCTGCGTTTGTTTCTCTTATATCGGTTTTCATCATATGATTTCTATTCTTACCATATAAGACTTTTTCTACATCTGGAAATGAATAATCCCTCCAATCATCAAATAAGCTTTCTCCAAAAATACTAGGCATCAACATAGGTCATTCCTCCTCTTTGCGACAATGTGTGCCGTAATTTTTATTTACTTTTTTGAATTTTGAACTCGGGCTTTGAACTTTTATTTCTTTTCCTTTGTTCTGAATATAATATAACACTACTTGTTAGCACTGTCAATAGGTGAGTGCTAATTTTTTTAATTTTTATTTAAATATATTTTTCTATGCTTGTAAAATTTTTGTAAGTGGTGTTTTAAGGAGCTTACTGAAGTATTTTACAATCCATCCTGTACATAGGGCTGCAATGATTATGCCTTCTCTTGTGCCTTGAATGCTAAAGTCAAAGAAAATAAGTGATAATATGATGGCTATAATGACGCAGGCTACATCAAATAGCACTTTTACATTTCCAAAGTCTTTATGTATTGTATCCGAAATAGCCTTTACAAAGGCCTCACCTGAATTCATTACTACATCTGCAATAACGGCTAATGTAACCCCAAAGCCTACAACTACTGTACCTATTAAAATCATTATGATTCGCATCATATATGTATTGACCTCAATAGAGGCCACAAGCCACATCCCGAAATCAGTAAAATAGCCAAATATAAATGAGAGTGGAATCTGTAATAATTGAATCCATTCAAATTTCTTTCTAAGCAAAAGAATCTGCCCCACTATTAAAATACAGTTCCATATAATGAGCCAATTTCCTAATGATAGGGCAGTGTATTTAAGACTTAATATATTTGCTGTTGAAGAAACTGGTGATACACCTAACTCTCCCTTTTTAGTAATTGCTACACCTAATGCTGCAAAAAATAAACTAAATAAAAATAAAATATAGCATTTAGCAGTCTCCTTCATTGTTCTTTCTAAAGTCATTATTATGCTTCTCCCTTCTGTTTCTCAGTAATATATCTACCTCCTTATTATATCTCTATTTCTCCTTTTAGATAACATATCGCTTTCCCACCTATGTTTACTCTTTCTCCTAAGTTTTCACAAATCAATGTACCCCCTCTTGATTAATAAAGCTAAGACCTAATGACCTTTTTCGGTCAATTAAATCTTAGCTTCTTTAAAAGATTATCTATTAATTATGCCATATACCTTTTTTATGAGTTCCTGCTAATACCACAGATTGATCGATATATAATGCATAGGTATCTACACCTCCTAAGCCTTCATTCATACTTTCCCAGCTCCCACCTTGATTATCGGAATAGAATATACCGCCTCCATAAGTTCCTGCATATAGCTTACCTTCTGCTGCTTGTAAACAATCAATATTAAGATTAGTTAACCCTTTATGAATAGGTTTAAGCTCTTGTTTTTCTGGTGCATAACGGTAAACACCTTCTCCAGCTGTTCCCACATAAATATACTGTGCATCGGCTGCAAGGCTAAAGATTTGTGCCTCTTTAAGTGCTTCCATGCAAGGCTGCCAAGCATTATCCTCTAATACATATAGTCCTTGCCCAAAGGTAGCTGCATATAGTTTCCCTTTAAAAGGCATTAAAGCACTAATGTTTCCTTCTTCAAGTCCACTATTACTCGCCTGCCAGCTTTCTCCTTTTGTATCAGAAATATAAACTCCGCCACCATTAGTCCCTGCTATTAATTGATCCTTAAAAGTATTGATTGCAAGCACATAGGCATGATTCATGCCATCACCAGCGCTCTGCCATGTTTTCCCGTTATCTACTGATTTAAATACACCTGCACCACTTGTGGCTGCATAAATCTCATTATTTAATTTTGTAAAGGCTGAAATATTTGTATTAACTATACCTTTGCTTAATCTTACCCAATTATTGCCCTTATCTTTTGAAGCATAAATGCCATCACCACTGCTTCCTGCTAAAAGTATATCATTTATAACAGAAACCGTATAAATATTTGGGTTTGGGAAGCCTGCCTGAATAAGTCCAAAGTTTTGCCCTTCATCTTTAGAAACTAAAATGCCTGCTGTAGTAGCAGCATATACATACTGTTCATCTGCTGTAAGATCATAGGTATAAGGTATTTCTATACCTATATTGGTCTTTTCCCAATAATCACTTTGTTTCTTAAGCTTATAAATCCCCGTATCATATGTACCTACTAATACATTGTCTTCTTGCGCAAATATCGTATTGATTTGTAAGCTCTCTAAGCCTAAATTGTAACTTACCCAAGTATCGCCATAATCTGTAGAATAAAAAACGCCATCTTCTTCTGTGGCTACATATATTTCATTTCCTACTACACCTATATCTCTTACATTATTGTTAATAAGCTCTTCACCTAAGCTCTGCCAATTTGCCCCTTGATCTTTGGATACAAATAATCCATCACTTGTTCCTACAAATAAATCTTCTTCATTTACTACTAATGTAAGTACCAGAGCGTCTGTAAAAGGAGTTTGCACTTCTTTCCAAGTTGCACCTTTATTGTCTGAAATAAATAACCCACCATTAGTTCCTGCAAATACATTATCCTTTAATAAAGCTACTGCATAAACATCCTCATAAAGAAGCCCTTCATTTATAGCTTGCCATGTTTCACCTTGATTATCTGACCAAAATATACCACTTCCCTGAGTGCCTGTATACATGCTCTTCTCATCACCTGCAAAACATTGGATTACACCGCCATAAGGTCCTTCGCACTGTGCCCACTTAATAGATTCTTCTGCCCTTGTTACCATTCCTAGCACGATACTTATGACTAACATTAATATAAGTACAAGTGTGTTCTTTATATTTGATAAATCTTTTATATTGTCCATATATCTCCCTCAAAATTCCTTAATACAAAAAGCTACCTACGAAGGTTGATTTCGCAGGTAGCCAGTCGCACAATAATATTAATATTGTGCGAATCCATAGCCTTTTGCTTTTAGATTAGCTACAATAGTAGGCACCGCATCACTTGTTGTTGTATAACCATCATGCATTAATGTATTACCGCCAGCTTTTACATTACTACATGAATTAATAATTTGCCAAGTACTTGCACCGCTCCAGTCTTCTGAATAAACTGTTGGTTGTACAATTTTAAGTCCAAGATTTGAACATGCTTGCTCGATTGTTCCATTACTTTCTAAGTAAGGTAAACGTACATAATTAGGTCTTGGTTTTCCTGCACTTGTAATCACATCATTACATTGTTTTAAATCATTATAAACCTGTTGGTAACTCCAACCTGTCATATGAGAATGTGAATAACTGTGGTTTTGAAGGCTAAAACCAGAATTTAAAAGTGCATTCCAGCCTGCACCATTATAAGCTACACGATTTCCCCAAATGAAGAATGTGGCTCTATTACATCCTGCATTTTTTCAACATTTTATTGTTAAATTGTTTATCTTTCTTATAATTTTTCTATAAAACACTGTGAATCTGCCTATATTTTATTCCCACTTAAAACATTTTACAGAAATGCCAATACACCCTATGGCTATGATGAGCAAGATTATTATGGAACCATTCATACCATCCCAACTTTCTCCTAAAACTGCTGCTTTTAAAATCTTGATACCTTGTGTCATTGGCAAGATATCCACTACCTTCTGCATCCCTTTTGGCATTACCTCATAAGGCAAGGTAGCCCCTGAAAAAATTAACATTGGAAAATAGAGTACACAGGCAATAATTGAGGCAACCTTGGTATCTTTTGAAATGCCTCCTACTAACATCCCGATACTTAAGATGGCTACAAGTACAAATAACCAACCTACAATAAATAGTCCTACACTTCCCTTCATCTCAAATCCCCAGAAGAGCTTGG
>USPX01000088.1 GCA_900556665.1 uncultured Eubacteriales bacterium | reverse complement strand
ACTGTTTCTGACGTCTTATTTTAAAATAACAATAGCCTTTAGGTTGAACATATTCAAATTTCTCTATTTCAATTTGTTCTTCTAAAACCTCACCTACAAATTTTACGAGCTTCTCTTTTAAATCTTTATCAATTCGATAATCAATAAAAAGGTGAATACACGCAGTAGCTCCTTTATGTTCTAACACAACTGCATCCTGTACACTAATTCCTTTACTATGTAAGTACTCTTTAATATGTTTTTCAGCTTCCCTATTAAAGTTCATATCATTTTTCACTGTAGCACCTAAACTTTGCAAGCTACTTGATACTGCTTCAAATTGACTTCCTATTAGATTACGCATTTCCACTAAACGATTCTTCCAAATCATATTGCGTTTAAATATTTCTAGATTAAAGCTTAATGTAAATGCAAAGTTTTCTGGATTAATACAGGCCTTCGCAAATCGTTCAGGTATATCTGCTAATGTAAGTGTGCCTTTCTTCTCTATTAAATTAATCATTTCATAGCCATTTTTATAGGTAGCCTGTAAATAATCTTTCCAACAAAAATTACGCATAGCGCAATCTATACACATTTTCTCGCCTGTGGATTCAATGATGTATTTAATATCATTGTCATCTAACATAAGCTTCTTATCTACAATCTTATCAAAAGATTGACTTAAGTTACTAAATGCTTTAGCATAATCATTTACCTGTTCAATCATTACATCCTGTAATCTATAAAAGTATTGCTCATCCTTATTACTTTCTACCACTTCAAACCACTCTGCAAGACCAAAATATTTTCTAGGAATAATTAAACTGATCACACTCGCACTTAGATAAGCACCCATAATACTTAAATCCACTTGTTGATGATTAAATAAACTAAAACCTAGAAATAGACCTAAGCCCATAGCAATCATTACACCCAGACGCCCCAATACAGAAAACAAACTTCCAACAAAGGCTGCAATAGCATAAATCACCACAAATTCAGGTGAAACATAACCAATACATACAAGTAAAATGCTCAGTACTAAAGTAAGCGTTGTCCCTGTATGAATATTTCCCAAGTAAGTAGCTGCAATCATAATGATAAAAATTACTACATCTCTAAAGAAGATACGTCCAAATACAGGTACTTGAACATAAAAATCTATAGTTCCACCTAGTAAGCATGCTATTAAAAAAATCATGCTAATGCTTTCTTTATCATCTAATCTTGTACGTCTTCCTGTATAAATAATCTCTGTACTATAACTTAAAATAACTACAAGCCCTACCCCCGCTGCCCCTTCTGCTGCTGCTAATAATACTTTGTATATAGTTGGCCCAGAAATAACAATGGCTATTAAGTTAATTACAAATATACAAAAGCCTGTAATAATACTTTGATTTTGTCTATTAAATTCTGCTTTCCCAATGCCCATACAACCTCTTATACTTGCTAAGAGTATAAGCATTAAAATGTATTTCACTGTAACCGTCTGATCAAGACCTAATGATATGAGACCTAATATCCCTATGACTACGCCCCAACGTCTTAAATCTTTATCAAAAAATAATGCCCCAATATAACAAATGACTAAAGTATAAAACTCATCAAATACAACAACATGGCTAATAAGAAAAACACCAATACATAATAATATGCTTGTCCATTTTATCTGTCTTAAGACTTCTATTAATGATATTTTTTCTTTTTCTTCCTTTGTATTTATCACATCATATCTCCCCCTTACATTATTCTTATTATACAGAGGAAGTTTAATTAATTTTGTAAATATATGGTAATCTAGTCAAAAAATTTTCCGACAGATTATGTAGCATACAAAAGCTTATTTCCTATTTATTCCACTTTTCTCCTAGTAAATATCATAATAGCGTTGATATTGTTCTCTTTCTTTCGCTGTTAGTTCTTTTTTAAAGTTAATTTTGATAGTATTAAATATTTCTATATCATTTAAAAACTGATAGAGCATAGCACGATTTTCAAATTCTTCTCGTCCCTTAGGAAGTTCACTCTTTTTAAAGTACAAGCGTAATTCTTCTAAATTTGTCATAAGCTCTTCAACCGTAATTTTTCCTTTGGTAGACTGAGCAACTTGTCTTGTTAATTCACTAACCTTTTTGCCTTGCTCTACACTCATAGATAATTTATCTAGATGCTTAAACATATACTCCATTACTTGAAATTGGCCATTTCGCATTTCAAAATACTTCTCATAGTGAACTACTTCATTAATAAGGTAATTATTACTATGCTGGTATGCCTTTTGTCTGCCATACTCCAAGTATTTTTTTAACACCTTAAGCTTTCCTGTTTCACCTCGTCGTAAATTACCTTCTTCAATTGCCTTTGACATTTCCATCAAAATATCATACATTATCTCTTCAATGTTTCTTTTATCCTTTAAAAGCTCTTTTTCAATGCTTGGCATATAAATATTTAAAATAAGAGCTACCACTACACCTACAATCATTAATAGAAATTCATTAATAAGAAGGCTCAATGTAACCATGCCATTGCCTAATAAATGGGTAACAAGTACAGAGGCTGGTACAATACCTTCTGTTACTTTAAGCTTAACTGCTATAGGTATAAACAAAATAATATATAATCCAAATACTATAGGATGGAAATTTATCGTTTCAAATAAAACGGTTCCTATTGCTAATGCTACTACCGTGGCGATGAGTCTTCTTATGGCAATTTGGCATGAAGCTCTTTTGGTATTTTGTATACTTAATATAGTAATAATTCCTGCTGAAGCACTAAATTTCAGACCCATTAATTCAGCTAAAGTCATTGCTACAGCTGCACCAATACCCGTCTTAACCGTTCTAAAGCCTATTACGTTTTTCATTTATTTTTTGCCCCTTTCTGCTTTTTATCGTCCCACATTATAGCATAAATTCTGTATATAAAAAAAGGCCAGGCTGCATGATACAACCTGACTCTTTTTACTATTTTACAATTTCAATTTCTTTACTACTTCCAACCCAAAGTACATTTGCACCAAGTTTTTCTGCTACATAACGAATAGGTACTAATGTTCTTGAATTTTTAATAATCATACCATCTTTACTACTTACTGTCACAACCTCGCCATCTAACTCAATGTTTACTTGCTTTTTCTTGCTATCCCATTTTACCTGAGCATTAAGGTGTTCTGCTATAAATCTTATTGGCACCATTGTACTACCATCAATGATTTGAGGTGACATATCATGAGTAAGCTTACTGTCATTTACACTAGATACTCTATTCCCTATTGTCATATTAATTTTAAGAAGTTCTTTAGCTTCTGCTACCGCATAGTTACCTGTAGTTGCTACTCTAGCTGTAAATACTTTTGTTTCTTTATTATAAGTACCACCTAATTTCACCGCGGTTATAGTGCCATCTTTAGCGACTTCATATTTTACAAGTGTAAGTTTAGTTGCATCTATATCCTCAGCTTTTGATAAATCAAAACTTATTTCAGCTGGCTCATTGAAGCTTGTTACAACCTTATCTGTATTTACTTCGATTGCTGCTGTTACATTTCTATCGCCTATAAGTTTAAGTGCTTCTGATGCATTAAGGGTTTCTTGTACTTTCTTGTACTGCGCTTCACCCTCTTTTGATATCCGAACTGTTAAAGCATTCTCTTTACTTACTACTTCATTTAATAAGGTTTCATTCATTGTAAGACTTACTTTATCTGCTTTAAATATAGCTGATAACTGATTTGTAAGTAATTTAGAAACGCCTTCTTTATTAAGTGTTACTTTTTGATCTGTATTTGCTGTAAATGTAGGTATTTTATTATCTTTAATAGCCTCTTCAATAGCTTTGTTATAATCAATCCCTACACCTAAGCTAGTACTACTTGAATTAGATTTCTTAGAACTGCTTGGTTTATTGGTGTTTCCTGAACCTGTTGTTCCACCTGGTTTATTTGTACCAATTTCGTTACCAATTGTTATTACTGTTGGGTTTGGATTACCTGTAAAGATTGTTCCTACACCCTCTGGTGCATGATCAGTAAGTTTTAAGAAATTCCCCATATCAATGCTACCATCAGCAGCAATAGTAGGTACTACTGATTTTACACTTGCAAACCAACTATCATCTACCTTATTTCCCTTATTATTTTCGCCATTTAAGTAGTTTGTATGACTTTCAAGACTTCCTTGTTCTCTTAGGTTAATTGCATCACTTTCTGCCCCTTTGTATGAAATAAAGTTATCTAACTGCCATGTTGTTTGAGTTGCATTTGTATTAAACTCAAGATTTTTACCACCATTATTGAATGAGATAACATTATTCACTTTACAACTTGGATTACTGTTACTAAATACACCATTTTTCCCATTTTCAAATGAAATACTATCTTTTAAGACATGGGCTACTGGCATACTTTCACCACCAAGTTTAAACCCATTTCCTTCACCTTCAAGGTCACTATATGTTAATGTACCATTTGCATAAGCTACACATTTTTCAATAAGCACTTCGCCAATAACACCGGTTGTTGATTTTGCATATAAATCCCAACCATCATCAATATTATGGTGCGAAATACAGTAACGAAATACATTTCCTTCACCGACAGTAAGCTTAGCTGCAAATCCATCCGCATCATTAGCTTGTGGGTCACAGCTATTATAAACTTCACAACTTTGGACTAAATTATTTTTTGGCCATAATGCTTTATGGTCTAATTGACTACCACTGATTTGTACCCCAGTATTACCTGTGTCATGTACAGTTAATCTTTCTAATATGTTTGAGTTACCTGTAACTTGTATACCCACTCCACCTGTATTTTTAATTTCCATATCATATATATGCCAGTAGTCGCCACCTAAAGTAATTCCTGCCCCTTTGCAACCTGTAAAGTCTAAAACGGCTCTTTCATTTGGATCGGACATTAATACAATTGGTTTGTCAGCTGTTCCATTATGTCCTCTATTTACCACAAGGCTTCTATTTAAATTATATTTCCCACCTAAAAGTACAATTTCTTGTCCTGGTTGTGCATAGTTAATAGCTGTCTCAATATCTAAAGGACTTGCCTTAGTTCCTTCATTAGTTGAAACACCGTTTTGTGCAACATAAATAGCATTTGCCTCTGTACCAAATGCTTGGTAATCAATAGTAAATCCATACGCAATAGGTTCATAAGATGTTAAGTCTTCATACTCTCCTAGTAACCCATTTTGTGCTTCTTTTGCAGCTGGTGTATAAATTGCAGTAAATTTATTTTTTCCTTTATTAAGTTGTAAATTTGTAACACCTCTAAATGTCTCTGCTTTGGTTGAATCAATAACTACATCTTTAGCAACTACTTTTCCTTCACTATCTACAATATCAATTTTCCCTATATAATTTGCTTTGAAACCTACTTCACAATTTGATGTACCACTTGTTGTAGAAGCATCAAGTATGAATGTTGGTTCTTTATACATCATAGGTCTTTCTTGTCTTGCTTCATCTTCTTCTGGTGCAATAGTTGTAAAGTGCATATCTTTTGCTGTCACAGTAATCTTACGACTTGCACATACACCTACATAATATTTATCTTTTTCTTGTTTTAACAGTAAATCTGGTTCATAACAAATAACTTCCTGTGATTTTTCACCTGTTTGATTATTAATCATAGAAGCATGGAATCCAGTATTGCTTTTTCTAAGTATCAATGTATATTCTTCTCCATCCTCAAATCTAGGTGGATTAGCATTTTTAACTGTACCATCTTCATTATATATCTTATAATCTTTTTTAAAGTTCCAATCGAAAGGTGCTGTATCAATAGTTTTTCTATTACTACTTGAAGTTGTTGTCTTACCTGTATAACCTGTTACAAAATAGCCGCCTGGTGCCCCCATAATACTACTCACTGCACCATCTATAGTACGCGTATATTTTCTAAACATAGCCCCAGCTGAATTAAAATAACGTGCTGATGTATCATTTGCTTTAAGTGAGTCAATAGCCATAATCCCAAATCCAGATTGATTATCTTTTCTAGCTGAATCATCTACACGGAAAGTAGCTGTAAAAGTAAAGTTTTCTGTTTTTGGATCAATTTCGATATAGTAATAGAGGAAACCATCTTCACTATCTGCAAGCTTACCACCTGAACCATTACCTACTTCTACGGCTCTCATTGTAATAGAGCCATCTGGATTTTCATCAATATATCCAGAAGCCCCTGAACCCACTAATGCTGACATAAAACGTTCTTCTTGATTCTTTAGTGTTTTACTAACCTCTTTACTCACCATGTCGCCTTCTTTGTCATAGGCCTCAACCTTTACACTATAATCTGTGCCGGCTACAAGGTTTGGAATATTACATGTTGCTACAACAAACTCATAGTCCTCTTGTCCTATTTCTTTAATATACACTTTATAAGAAATAGCACTTCTTACATCATCCCAATCTACGTTCAATGAAGCATTTTTACCAGTTTTAATATTAGTAAATTTAATTTCACCTAAAGGAATTCTAATATCCGCTACTTTTTCTTCACTTGAAATAGCTTCCTTTGTTCCTTCTCTAATAGCATCACATACTACAGTATATGTTCCCGTTTTGCCTGGTTCAAAGGTGACAGTAGCTTTGCCCTCTTCTAACTTGTTTACCACTTTACTAGCTTGTAACTTTCCATCTGCATAAAGCTTAACCCAGAGTTTATCTGTTTCTTCCTTTGCAATAGTTCCTGCTACTGTTACATCTATTTTTGCTAGATCATCATTATTATTTACGATTTCCACTACTTCTGGGCATTCCATTCCCTCAGTAGTTATATTTTCCATTTCTCCCTCTACTACACTAGCATAATATAAATTTACACTTTTAGTAGAATATATATAATATGTACCACCTTCACTTAAGGAAGCTGTTTGAGCTGGGAGTTTTTTGTCCTTATCAGAAATGTTACCACTACCTAAAGCAGTCATTTCGGCAACTTGTTCACCTGCTTCATTGTAAATACAAATAGGTCTATCATCATTGCCATTACTTAAGGCATATAATGTCACACTTGCTGGTCCATTTACACTAAACTCTAAACTACGATATGCTTTATTCCCTGCACCTCCAAGTTTTACACGTTTCTTTAAGTTATGATGATACTCACTCATTTGCTCACTATTATCAATAGTAACCGATTTTTCTGATGTTGCTTTAAGCATAAATTCTCCACATTGTAAGTCTGATTTTAAAGTACTATTACTTAGTTCACTTGCATTAAACACCTTTGTTGTAGCTTAATTTGACTACTACTGGTTGCTTGAGCCACGACCTCTTTGACACACACTTCTTCAGTATTTTCATCAACTACATTAGCCGCAAGTGGCATACTGCCTACAATCATTGCCGTTCCCAGTATACCTGCTACTTTCTTTCTCATACTCTTGCTCATCCTATTTCCTCCTTAAGTTAATCTTACCTTCATAATTCATTTAGGCTTTCTCAAATCTTAACTACAGAATCTTTAGTACTTACTTTTAGTTTTATTGGCCCATCGATACAGTTTTTATTTTCTTTTGTTAAATTATATAATGCTTTTTTATAATTTAAAACTATTTCTTATAATTATTTATATTTTTTATTAATATTATTAATTTTTTATTTCATTTTTCAACCATTTTGTAATAACATCCTAACTATTTTTTATGTTATATATAAAATTAACTCTGAATTTTTATGTAAATTTATCATGTGTTAAATTACATTATTAAGTAAAAAATTACAGATAACAAAAAAGGAACTGCTCCGAAGTTGTAACTTACTTCGTAACAGTTCCTTTTTATACATCTAAGATCATTGTTATAAATATACTTATAACACAAAAGGGTCTTATCAAAAGATAAGACCCTCTAATTAAAGTGGTCGCTATAGGGCTCGAACCTATGACCCCC
>USPX01000087.1 GCA_900556665.1 uncultured Eubacteriales bacterium | reverse complement strand
ATTTAACGTATAGTAAATACTTGCCTCAGCCTGTTGTTTCTATGCTTATTGGCAGTCTTTAATTTGTTTTAATACTGCTTCTAGTTCTTCAATAGTTGTATCTGTATTTGAGCTCTTATTAAGTGTTACACCATCATTCATTTTTCTTGGTACTAAGTGTAAATGGAAATGATGTACGCTTTGGCAAGCTGCTTCACCATTATTTTGAACGATATTAAGTCCATCTGCATTCATAGCTTTTTTGATTTGAGCCCCAATTTTTTGAGCTAATGGATAAAGCGCTGCTGCTTCTTTTTCTCCTAATTCAAAGATATCTTTGTAATGTGCTTTAGGAATGATTAAGCAATGTCCAGGTGCTGTTGGGAATCTATCTAAGATTACTTTAAATAAATCATCCTCATACACTGTAAAAGATGGGATTTCTCCTTTAAGAATTTTACAAAATACACAGTTATCACTCATTTTAATTTCTCCTTTATCTCTTTATATTTATTTGAATACCTTATCTAACTTAGGTAGGATTCCAAAGTTTCCTTTCACCTTAAGTTTACCTAGCATAAACGCTTTTTGGTATGTCATTCGTTTGTTTTGAATTTCTTTAAAGACTTCATCTGTTAATACTAATTCTACAGTTGGCATGCCTGATATACTTTCTTCATATACACAGTCACCATTTTGAATAATAATATATCCTTCTTCATTTAAATCTGTAATTTTGTATTTTAAAATAGCATTTAAACTCTTATCATGTTGTGCAATAAAGTAATGTGGCAATTGTTGAATCTTTTTATTCTTAATACCTTCTCCTTGATTTGGCCTACGATACACACCTGTATTCATACTTACAAATTCATCATCCACATCTCTTTTTAATAAGTTGCTAATTTCGTTAATGGTTTGCTCTTTTGTAGATAAGTCAATGCGACTTTCACTACTTTTTGGAGCTTGTACTACTTTCGGTGCTTCATAAATAGTATTTGTATCTACCGGTTTTCTTTCAACTTGTTCTGCTCTTATCATACTTGCAAAGCTTTTAATCTCTGGCTTTCTCTCTGCTGGTTGTTCTACCTTTTGAACTATACCACTTAAATTACCAAACCCAGTCCCATCTTTAAATGAACGATAGATCATACGTTCACTACAACCAATATTTTTACGTTCTTGCTTTACTAACCTATAAAAATCTTCCGTTTCTCTTTCAAGTCTATTTGCTAATTCTTCAAGAGGTACTTGCTTATTAAGACAAACCTTTGCACCTTCTATACCGCCCAATATATTCCATGATTTAAGCATACGTTCTGCTGCCTCTGTCTCCCCTAACCATTCACTATATGTAATAGCTAACATTGGCTTATTAAATAATTCACTATTATATAACGTAGCGCTATCAAAGAAGCTCTGCATTGCCCCATGCATAGAAAGCATTGGTACATTACTTACTGCAACGACCCCTTTACTTTCACTAATAGCAGACATAATCAAATCCATTTCTTTGCTTTTAACGCCCATAAAGTATGGCAGCTTATACAAATCCACTTTGTGTACTTCTATTTCTAACTCTTGTAATACATTCACAACTACATCTACACTTGTTCTTAAATGATTAGCATTGCAATCTGCAAGTAGCAGTACTACCTTCATATTTTTCTTCCCTTCTTACTACTTCTTTTAATTTTATACTTAAATTCTAATCCCATTTTAGCATATATTTATAACTGTGTACAAAAAAAGAAGCAGGAATTATCAAAACATAATTCCTACTTTATAAAAAGGCAATAGCTTCTGGTAAATAATAAGACTTAATCTCTTCCAATTCCCAATACACATAAAATAACTTTCGCTTAATAGTTGCGTGAATCAAATCACCTGGTTTTAAATCTTTATAAATAGGATACTCTAGCAAAAGTCTATATTCCTTACTTTGCTTAGGTTTTGCTAATGTAACTTGGCCGCCTTCCTTACACTCTATCACTTTAAAAATAGCCTGCTCATAAGTTGTTGCAATTTCTTGATATCCACCTTTATTTTTCTTTTGGCGATATCTATTAATATCCACTACTAGAGGGTCTACTGCTATAACCGGATCTTTCGTTAAGCTAAATAGTTTATTTCTCACCTTATAAAGCCGCATATATTCTTCTCCATAAAGTTCTAAAAGTGTTGGCGTCTCTATGTTTCCACTTGTTGAACCTTTCGCCTTATTTAACACCTTGTTCTCTGTCTGAGTCATACTTTTATTTTCAGCTTCGCATGTTCTATGTGCCACAACATAATTATAAATATCATGTATTGTATAAATCAATTGATATGCTTGTGTTTCGCTTAAGTACCTTTTGTTCTTAGGAATCCAATATACTATTAACTTACTAAGTGTTTCTTGGCTCAAATAAGACTCTTCTACATCTAAGCCACTACTTGTAATATATTCTTTAAATAACTCTATCCCAAGCTTTTGCAATGAGTAAATATATGGATTCTTCTTAGTTTCTTGCGTATATAAATTAATACGTTCTAATATATGCATACACTCCTCCATTTATATGACATTTAGCATTGGTAGTTATAGTCTATACATATTCAGTTCATTTTATACCTTTATTTGGTAAAACACGCAAAAAAAGTGCTCTATATATTCATATATATAGAGCAAAAGGGATTGATATGTTATACTTACGTCATTATCGGATATAAATTATTATCCACACCTATATCCACATATATATTAACATATCCCCATTTCAGTGTCAACATATTTCACTGTTTTTTCAAGGGTTTTAAGCATTATTTTATACTTTTATCCACAATCTGTTTATAGTTTCATATCTCCTTCTTATAAGTTATCCTTATATTATCCACAAAAACAAACACATTATCAACAACTTTATGAGGATAACTTACTTTATATCACAGCATTAACTATATACAATGTAATTACACCTGGTAATCCCAGTACTCCAGCACACCCCATAGTTATCCAATTTAACCCTATTGCGTATTGTGGCAAAACAATATTCACTACTGCAATTAGCACAATACCTATTAATATACGCCCCAGAATCTTACAAATAAATTCACGGCATAAATACCAAATCCCCATTATTACACCTATGGTAACAATAGCAATCACTATCTCTTGTACATCCATTTTCCCCTCTCCTCTTTCAATCCACCTTCTATTTAAGCATTTTCTGGTTGATTGTATAATTTCTTTAACCTTTTTATAAGATAATCATGTTTTACCATGCTAGCTTTATATGCATAAGTATAATAATCGATAAGATCAGGTTCCACAACTGCTTGAAATTGATTAAATGCAGCTGCCATTTCATCTTGCGCTCTACTTAATTCTACTTGTAGTAATTCTTTTTCTCGTTCAATCAGCCTTTGTTTTTCCTGCATAAAATACCCTCCTTTTTTTTAGAAGTATACCCTAAAGCCCTCCCCCTTTATACACTTTTTCCCTTTTATACATTAGTATATTCATTAGCTCTTAAATAAATAACAATTATTGTCCAAAAAAATAAGATAGTCTCACAAAATTGTGAGACTATCTTATTTTTAATAAAATCTTATTATGCATTTAATAATTGAAGGACTTGTTGTGGACGTTGATTAGCTTGTGCAAGCATAGCATTAGCTGCTTGTGTAAGTACATTATACTGTGTATAGGTTGTCATTTCTTCTGCCATATCGGCATCCTTAATACGTGATAAAGCACTTACCATATTTTCTTCACTCACATCAAGATTAGCCGTTGTATGCTCTAAACGATTTTGATATGCTCCTAAATAACCTCTAATTCTTGCCGTTTCAACAATAGCATCTTCAATACGTTTTTGTGCATCCAGATCTCCTGTTTTTAATCCATTAATGTGCTTTGTCACATGATATAAGTTAATCTCTTCACCGTTCATAACCACATTTTCATCTGCATTAGCACCTATTTGAATTACTAAATTACCACTTATGTTTAAAATCTTTTGTTCATTGAACTCTGTTTTTTCTTGTATAGCATTGATTTCTTCAATTAAAGAATCCATTTCAGCTTGAATAGCTTCTTTATCTACATCCATATATGTACCATTACCACTTTGTGTTGCTAGTTCTTTTAAACGAACAAGCATATCACTTACTTCATTAAGTGATCCTTCTGCTGTTTGTACTAAAGAGATACCATCCATAGCATTTCTACTTGCTTGTTTTAAACCTCTAGCTTGTGTATCTAATTTATTAGCAATAGCAAGCCCTGCTGCATTATCTTTTGCTGAATTAATTCTAAGACCTGATGATAATCTTTCCATTGCTTTACTTGCGGCATTTTCATTTTTGTTCAATGCATTAATTGTTATAAGTGCTGACATGTTTTGATTAATTTTCATTTTATACTTTCCTTTCGTTAGTTATTAGGCTTCAAATCCTCTTCTATTACTTCCCAAACTTATTTCATTTAAATTATTTTTACCATATGTCATCCCTGCATAAATCACTTCTGCATTTTGCATACTTGGTTTACTTTTTTCTTCTTTCTCAGCAATTTCTTTAAAAGCACTATATAATTTTTCTATTAATTTATAAGCTTCATCAAACCCTTCACTAGCTTTGCTTTGAATAAGTAATCCTTGTACATAAACATATATTCTAAATAACTCTTTAGAAATTTCTATACTAAAATCTAAATCTGCCACTAACATTTGTATAATCTCAACAGCCTTTTTAGATTCTATTTTTCTCTCATTTCCTTCTTTTTGCCCTGCATTTTTAATTCGTTCTAGAAGGAGCTCATATGTAATACAAAGAAGCTCTCCTTTTGAAGCATTGGCTACACTAGATACTGTGATTGTCTCTTTCATTTCTATCCACCTCTTCAAAGTATCCTACAAACTGTTTTACTATACTTAATATATCGTCTTTAGGGCGTTTTTTATTAGACTTCTTTTCTTCTATCTCTTGTTTTTTCTGAATTTGTTCCACTTATGAATATCCTTTCTTTACTCTAAACAATTTCTTCAAATAAACTTTCACCTTTTTTCATAACACCTATAGGTGTATTTTCATTATTTTCCGCTTCGCCTACTTGATATTCACTTCTATACACGCCGTAACCTATAGCTTCAATTAATCCCTTTAAGTATGACTCATGCTGCTTTAACTTCTCCGCCTTCTCCTGGTTTTCACCTTGTATACGATAACTTATACGATCATCTGTCATATCTACATACGCCATTACTTTACCTAAATGTTTTGTTTCATAACTAATAACAGCTTTTAAACTATTATCCTCTTTAGCCTTCGTTTGATTATCTTTCTGAACATATAAATTAATTAGCTTTTGCTCACCATTTACCATAAATGGAATTTGATAAACACCATCTTTTTCTATAAGTTGCTTTTGTGTATGTACCACTTCTTCCATACGTTTATAGTTTTTATACGCATTAATATCACCAGTTGTTACTGCTAATTCTTTTTCTGCCTTAGCCTTTGCTTCTAATGCTTCAAGTTCTTCTTCAAGCTCCTCTAAGTGTTCTGGTAATTCCTCTTTTAAAAGATTATGTTCTTCTAATAGCTGTCCATATAAGTTAGGATTTTCATTCATCTTGTCCATCCAATAAATATTAGAAACAGTAAGTGGTATATTATTTTCCATCATATTTTCCACAACTTCTGGATTAACATTTTTAATATACTCTAACTTCTCTAAAAAGCTCTCTGGCAATGTAGACATTCCATCAAATTGTCCCATATGTGTTTTGAATTGTTCCTTAATGAAAGGATATAAAAAGGCATTAATCTTTTGTAATTTACTTTCATAATTATCACCAAAGTCTAATTCCATGCCCTCGATAAGTTGTATAACAGAAGCAGTTTTACTACTTTCCGCATAGCCTTTCTCTACCATTGTTTTAGCCGTTCTTACTTCTTCTTTGCTAGCCTCTTCGCCAAAGCTATCATCCACTTTTACAGCCACATGATTTGTTTTATTTTTACTTGTGATGTATTTAGTTGCTTCTTGTAAATGTTCTACTGTAAGTGGGAGATTATTTTTATACAAGTAACCCACTACTTCTTCCCTATCCATATCTACAGCTTGCAAGATACGATATAACCCTAAGAGAGCTTCTTTTTGTGAGTCATTTAATAAACCTTGCTCTTCTAATGCTACAATCGATTCAGCCACACTTCCTTTAAGTGCTTGTAGTTTTTGTGTACTCATCCACTCTAAAACATTATCTACTGTAGCTTTATATGGATTAAGCCCTTCTTTTATAAACCCTGCAGCAACTGCTGGGGTAAGGTCTTCAATAAATGTGTCCATCTTCGTTGTAATCTTTAAAACTTCTTCTATTTGCTGCATTGTTACTTCTATATTATTTGTAATAAGTGCTTTAGCTGCTGCAATAGTTTTTTCATTAACCTCTATTCCTTGACCTTCAAGCACTTTCTCAATTTGATTTTCTACAGTTTTAATACTCTCACCAAATCTAGCTTCTGCCACACTTTCATTTTCACTATAAGCCTTAAGTGCACCATTCATTTGTTCTAAAGTAATATTTTCATTACTTGCCACTTCTAAATGCGCTGCATAACTTAAGTGATCCATCATAAGTGTCTTTGTTTCAAGCACATCTTGAAGCATCTCTTTATTTTCAGTTGTTACTTCTAAGTCTACAGCTTTTAAAGCCTCTTCAACCTTTGCATCTTCTATTGTTAACATTTCTTCTACAACACTATTTAAACTAGAACTTTCAAGTGGCATCTTCTCACTAATCTTCTGAGCAGCTTCAACTGTAAGTTTAGCTCTAATCTGATTAATCTGTGCTTTAACCGCTTCTACATCTTGAACAGTTACTACCTCTCCCATAGCATCTGTTTTAGCATTTCCATTTAGGGCTAATTGCGTATTCTTATGCATTACTTCTTTTAGATTTTTAATGCTAACCGTCTTACCTTCTTCTAAAACCTCTTTAATATCTTCTTCAGTAACTTGTCCTAATTCTTCTTTTAAACTCTTAATGCCATCATAGTCATACACAATCTTACCATCCTTTAAAAGCAGATGATCTCCAATGGCTTTACCACCATCTAATTCCTCTAATCGTTTTTCATTTTCCACAAAAGCATCTAACGAATCAACTGCCGCTTGAATATTATCTAACTTCATTACATTTTCTGCATTAACATCCATACCATGACTTAACAATAATTTAGCTGCCCATACGTTTTGTTCATTATTCTCAAGCTTATTCATGTTTAAGACATTAGTTATATCTGAATCCTTAAATGTAATGCCATTTTTTTTATAGCTCCCTTTAAAATTGCTTTCATATAAACTATTAATCGTAATATCCTTTTGACTTGTAAGAGCTGATAAATACATATTATCAGAGCCATTTTTAATCGTCTCAATCTTATGTTTTAAACTCTTTTCTTCCTCTTCATCAAGCTTTCTACTTGTCCTTTTATCTTTCTTATAACCACTATAGTCTTCCATGTAAAGCTTTTCTAAATCAAACCCCTGGTTTTTAAGTTTATACACGTCTTCTTTTTCTAAATTAAACTTTTCTCTAAGCCCTGTCATAAGCTTTTCATCTACAGCATTTACATCCTCTTCATTATAAGTACACCCTTCTATACTTACTAACAGCTCTTTTAAATCAAATTTATTAGCTTGTCCATTTACTCCATTAGTGGCTTTTCCATTCTCAGCTATATTATTTACATTATAATTTCCATAAACACTATATGCCCCTTGCTTAATTGTCTCGATCATCCCTTATCACCTCTTGCCTTATTCCTAACGTATTTTATCTATATTCTATGTCGACCACCCATAACATTTCCTTTATACACATCTATCTTATCAAAATCAAAAAGGTGTCATGAAATTATTTCTAATCTCATAACACCCTTTTACGTTTTTATTCTT
>USPX01000086.1 GCA_900556665.1 uncultured Eubacteriales bacterium | reverse complement strand
TATCTAATTTAGTCTAATATAACTTTACAAGAGCAACATGACTTGAATGATATATATTGGAGTATATAATATTGAAACTAAAATATGTGAGGGTTGGGTATATATAGGTTGATATATAAACTTATATATGGAATAGATATCGATTAATATATAAAATCAGATATCCGGATAAATATTAGATTATATATGAAAACATATATTGAGATATATCAAGGTGTATAGGGAATATATTAGATAAGATATTGAGTTACATATAAGATAACTAATAAGTCATGTCATGATAGGAGGAAGTAATATGTCAAAAGTAATTTTAGTAGGGGAACCTATGGCGTTATTTATTGCTGAAGAGCAAGGGACATTAGATACAGTAACAAGATTTACAAGATCAGCTGCTGGTGCAGAAATGAATGTGGCAATTGGTCTTAAAAGACTGGAACATGAAGTATGTTATATTACTAAATTAGGAATGGATCCATTTGGTAAATACCTAATTGATTTCTTAAATGGAGAAGGCATTGATACAAGTAAAATTTGTTTTGACGACCACTATCCAACAGCATTCCAATTAAAAGCAAAAACAGATGAAGGAGATCCCGATGTAGCTTACTATCGCAATGGTTCTGCTGCATCTAATATTACAGTTGATGATGTAGATGGCATCGACATGAAAGGGTTCGACCACTTCCATTTAACAGGAATCTTCCCTGCTATTTCAGATTCGTCAAGAGCAACATTATTATATCTTATTGAAAAAGCTCAAAATAATGGACTTACAACATCATTTGATCCTAACCTTAGACCAAGTCTTTGGAAAAACAAAGAACAGATGATTGAAATGATTAATAAAATTGCTTTTAAATGTGAAACAGTACTTCCGGGTATTAGTGAAGGAAGAATTTTAACAGGTTTTGAGCATGAAAGCGATATTGCAGACTTTTACTTAAGTAGAGGTGTAAAAAACGTTGTTATTAAAATGGGACCAAAAGGTGCTTATGTAAAAACAAAAACAGAGGAAAAATACATTGATGGCTACAAAGTAGAAAAAGTGATTGATACAGTAGGAGCAGGCGATGGATTTGCAGTAGGTTTCCTTAGTGGACTTCTTGAAAAAGAATCAATTGATAACTGCGCCCACAGAGCCAATGCAATTGGTGCAATCCAAGTAATGCATGCAAGTGATAACGAAGGGCTACCAACTAGACAGCAACTATTTGACTTCATGAAAGATAAATAATATATCATCATAAAAGAGTGAATCTCTATTTCAAGAGATTCACTCTTTTAATTTGGGGACAGGTCTTTAAAATTACTATTTAGAGAAGGAAGGGTGTTAAGAAGAGGGAGACTTTTTGCAGAGTATGTAGAGGATGGTGATGATAATAATACAGAGGCTAATCCATTGAGATGTAGAGAAGATAAATAGATGACCTCTTTCACTATCATAGCGTAGAAATTCAATAAGAAATCTAAGGATGGAATATGTTAATAAATAAGTAAGAAGTGCAGAATAGTTGAAATGCTTACTAAGGTAATAAATGATAAAAGATAATATAAATAAACAAAGTGCTTCTAATAGCTGAACTGGGAAAAGTGGGATATTGGCAGGTGCTAGGGAGTTGGTAGGAAATATAATGTGACCGAATCCATTATAAGGGATACCATAGCAACAACCAGCCATAAAGCATCCGATGCGCCCGAAAGCATGTGCAAATGGTAGTAAGAATATAAATTTTTGCAGATAGGGATGAAAGTTGATATGATGTAGACGGGTAGCTATAAATAGAAAAATTAAAGCGCCAATGAGTCCACCTAAGAATACAAAGCCACTTCTTAAAAGTAAATTGAGATAATGAATATTAGCTAGTTTGTACCAATCTATTTTGTTATGGATAGTAATAATATAAAGTATTTTTGCACCTATGCCTCCTCCAAGAAGGCTATAAGATTCTAGGATAAGGAAGTGATTAAAATCAAGTGTAGTATGTTGAATCATTTTTAGAGCGATAAGATTAGAAATAACAAGACCTAAAACAATCATTAAACCATATCCTGGAATGAGTTTATTGAAGAAATTAAAGTATAAATGCATGAAGAAGCCCCCTTTGTGTAAAAGCCTGATATAAAGACGGCTTTAGTATGTAGTGTAATCTAGATTATTGAGCCAGATTGTTGTGGAACAGAAAAAGGGTATATAAAATGAGATAAATATTATAAATAGGTATTTATCTCATTTTATAATAGGTATTTATCTCATTTTATTAATGATTAGTTTATGATATATGAATATACACATATAGATTATAGTAGCGTAATTATTTAATTAGATTATGAGTTAATTGTAGAAGATTTAAAGTCCACTAATACAAGCAACGCAAGCGATGTAGAGTAATAAACAAAGACCAGTACCGATAATTGAGCAGATAAGACCAGCAGTAGCAATTGAGGTATTTGAAGCATTGGAACTTCTAGCAAGTGAACCGAGAATGATTCCAAGAACGCCTAATATAGCACCGAGCCAACCAAATACGCCACCTGTAAAAATGCCGATAAGAATAGAGATGATACCTAATACTAGTGCAGCAACTCCCATTATGAGTACCTCCTTAATAAGATGTTTAATACACTCTAATATATATGATGTAAAGGATATAAAAATTAATCTTTTTTAATTCTTGTATAAGGTTGAAATGTTTAATAATATATTTTAAGTTTAGAAGGAAGGGCATAGTAATATTAAATAAAGGAGAAAGTAATGGGTAAAATAATACTTATTTATATTGTTATTATTAATTTAATAGGCTTCTTATCAATGTGGTTAGATAAGAAGAAGGCAATCAAACATCAGTACCGTATCTCAGAAAAAACATTATTTCTATTAGCTATTTTAGGTGGTTCTATTGGAAGTATATTAGGAATGAAAAAGTTTCGTCATAAGACAAAACATTGGTATTTTAAATATGGTATGCCTCTTATTTTAATTATCCAATGTATACTGATCGTATTTTTATATAAATATTTATGGGAATTAGGGGCTTTAGAAGTTTTGGGGACAGGTCTGTAAAACTGTTGTTTAATGCATACAAAATATAAAGTGGTAAATAATAATCCTAAGAGGTGATTACTATGCAAAATAATAATGGGAATTTTGAAAAGTATAAGAATCAAATTGAGGGATTTACACATAAAGTAATGGATGATGCAGAGGATTTAAGCTATAAGGCATTAGATGGCATGCAAGAATTAGGGTACAAAGCAATAGAGGGAACAGAATATTTAAGTGCTAAAGCTGCTGAAGGAGCTAAAGCATTAAAAAAAGAAACTCAAAACGTACTTCACAAAACAATTAAAGGTATGGAAAAACTAGAAGATAAAATGAAAAATAAATAATTTAAAATAGCTCGGAGCATAGTCATGAAAAATAAATTTATAAAAATAGATTTATAAAGTGATTATGCTTTAATTTTTAATAATTTAACAAGGTAAAATAAATCAGCCATAAGGAGGCTAGCTATTTTTATGAGAAGGTATATAAGTGAAATGATAGGGACGTTTGTACTTGTATTATTTGGGTGTGGAAGTATAGTAATTCAAGGGGGAAGTTTAGGAAATTTAGGAATTGCAATTGCATTTGGATTTTCATTTATAGCTATGGCATATGCAATTGGCAATATTTCAGGATGTCATATTAATCCAGCTGTATCATTAGCAATGTATATGACAGGAAATTTATCACTAAGAGATTTTTTTATTTATAGTATATGTCAGTTTGTTGGAGGGATTTTAGCTAGTGGTGTGTTAGTGAGCATTATTAATTTATCTACTAATCTAGGTACAGCTACTGAGATTGGGTTAGGACAGAATGGATATGGCCCAGCATCTACTGCAGGTTTAGGCTTATTAGGTGCATTAATAGTAGAGTTTATTTTTACGTTTGTATATGTAATTGCATTATTAGGGGTTCTATCATATGATCGAACAAATCATTTAGGTGGGATTATAATAGGATTAACATTAGTGGCAATATACATTGTAGCCATTCCATTAACAGGGGGAAGTATTAATCCAGCACGTAGTTTGGCGCCAGCAGTATATTTAGGTGGTATAGCACTAAGGCAAGTATGGGTATTTATTATAGCACCATTTGCAGGAGCAGCAGTAGCTGCAGTCTTTTGGAACTTTATGACTAAGGAATTAACCATATAGCAGGAATTAGTTATATAAAGATAAACTTTCTAATATAAAAAGAACGTACTAATTTTTAGTTAGTACGTTCTTTTTATATTAGAAGTTGTAGACCTGTCCCCAAATAGTACTAGATGAGGGTGAGGGTTTCGTCGAGGCCGAGCATGATATTCATATTTTGTACGGCTGCACCAGAAGCGCCTTTTCCGAGGTTATCTAAGCGGGTAATAATCATGATTTGATCATCGTTTCCAAATACGAAGATTTCGGCTTTATTTGTATTGTTACAAGCAATTGGATTGAAGAAGTTTGAGTCTAAACATTGAGTTGGATTAAATGGCATTACTTTTACGAAATTTTGATTAGCATAGTAACCGCTTAAGTATTTATGAACATCAGCAGGTGTTACCTTTTTGCTTAACAGTCTTGTGTGGAGTTGAATAGCAACTTCAAGACCTTCGTAATAGTCAGCGATAATTGGTGAAAAGATAGGCGCATAAGTAAGACCTACTTTTTGCTGCATTTCTGGAATGTGTTTATGATGAAGTCCGAGGGCGTAGTGGCGTGGTGTGTCGTATGTAGGGAATAAGTTTGAACGATCAGGATCATTGTATTCAGCAATTGCAGATTTGCCAGCCCCACTATAACCAGAAATACCGTGAGCCGTTACAGGATAATCTTTTGGAATGATTCCACCGTTTACTAAAGGATACATAGGAAGAATAAATGCACTAGCATAGCAACCAGGAACAGCTGTACGCATAGAATTAGCAATTTCTTGACGTGCTGTTGGTGTTAATTCTGGAATACCATAAGTCCAATTAGGATTTGTACGGTGAGCAGTACTAGCATCAATGATTTTAGTATGTTTATTATCAGGATTAATCATAGAAACGGCTTCTATAGAGGCTGCATCTGGTAGGCATAAAAATACGATATCTGCTGAATTAATGAGCTGTTTACGTGTATCATAATCCTTTCTTTTATCTTCATCTATTTTTAGTATATTAACATAGGGATGATTAACTAAACGTTCATTAATTCTTAGTCCAGTTGTCCCAGCTTGACCATCAACATAAATGTTAAACTTTTTAGTAGACATAGTATTAGCTCCTTTGAATAAAAATTTAGTGATTGTATAATTATACATTATAATTTGAAAAGATTTAAAATTCAATAATAATATATAAAATTATTACGGTGTAATGTTATACTAACATACATAGGAATATCTAACTAAGTATTTAGTAGATATTGCTTAAAGTAATTTATTAGGAGGGTGAATTATTTTAAGTTCAAAGACAGAATAATAAATTATAAAGGGGAGAATTGTTATGAAATATTTTGAAGTACCAATAGATGTGATGACTAAAGGAAAATCCGATTATGAAGCTATTTTGACAGGTTATGTACCTGATAATATTATGCAAAATGAGAAACAAAGAGTGCGACCAGCTGTGCTCATTTTACCAGGTGGAGGGTATGAATATACATCTGATAGAGAGGCTGAACCTATTGCATTAGAATTTTTGAGTAAAGGTATATGTGCATTTGTTTTAAGATATAGCATAGCACCAGCTAGATTTCCACAAGCTTTATGTGAGGCGTTAGAATCTATAAGTTATATTAGAGAACATGCTAATGAGTGGGATATTGATACGAATAATATTGTAGTATGTGGTTTTTCAGCAGGTGGACATTTATGTGCAAGTGTAGGAGTATTTTGGAATAACCCTATATTAGATGCATATATAAATAAGAATAGGAATTTAGTAAAGCCCAATATGCTAATACTTTCTTATCCAGTAATAACAAGTGGTGTATATGCACATCGAGAATCATTTGAGGCACTTTTAGGAGAAAATCAAACACAAGAGAATATAGAACTTGTATCTCTTGAAAAACAGGTAACAAAAGATGTACCACCTACATTCATTTGGCATACATATGAAGATGGGCTGGTACCAGTACAAAATACAATACTTTTTGCAAATGAATTAATTACAAAAGGGATTCCGACAGAAGTTCATATCTATAGAAGAGGGGGGCATGGGTTATCATTAGGAAACCATTTAGTAGATGTACAAAGAGAATTTGGAGAAGAACATATGTCTAGTGAATGGATTCAACATACGATTAGATTTATATTTGATAATAAAGATTTAATTTAGGAGATAGTAAATGAAGTTAAAAAATATCTTTAACAGAATGGTAATAGTAGGTTTACTTATTGTATTACAACTAGGTATTTTAATAACAGTTATTTGGAAGCTGAGTACATATTTTATGTATTTCTATGGTATATCACTGTTATTAAGTGCTCTAGTGCTATTGCATTTAATAAGTAAGCCAGGAAATTCTTCTTATAAAATAGCATGGGCAATTCCAATATTACTATTCCCTGTTTTTGGAGGATTTCTTTATATTTTGTTAGGTAATACCAAAACAAATAAAAAGTTAACAAGGGGATTGAATGAGATTAATAATAGAACGATTCAATTTTTGAAACAGGATCCAAAAATAATTGAAGATATACAAGGGGAAGATAAAAGCATAGCTAATCAAATGAAATATATTAAGGATTTCTCGTTATTTCCAGTATATAAAAATACAACAAGTGAATATTTATCACCAGGCGAAAATTTTTATACAAGGTTAATCGAAGAATTAGAAAAAGCGAAACACTTTATTTTTCTAGAGTATTTTATTATAAGTGAAGGTGTGATGTGGGACGGTATATTAGAGATTCTAGAAAAAAAAGTAAAACAAGGGGTAGATGTTCGACTTATATATGATGATATTGGTTGTTTAAAAACATTACCTTATAAATATAATGAACGCATTGAAAAAATGGGTATTAAATGTATGGTGTTTAATAAGTTGGCACCAGTCGTATCACTTATTATGAATAACCGAGATCATAGAAAGATTACAGTTATAGATGGTCATACTGGTTTCATGGGTGGGGTTAATCTTGCTGATGAATATATTAATAAATATGAGCGTTTTGGATACTGGAAGGATGCGGCGATTATGCTTAAAGGAGAGGCTGTGTGGAATTTAACCGTAATGTTTTTACAGATGTGGGAATTCCATCATGGTATAAAAGAGGATTATACATTATTTAAGCCATATATGTATCATCCAGAACCCTTTGAAAGTGATGGATATGTACAACCATATGGAGATAGTCCATTGGATAATGAAACAGTAGGTGAAAATGTATATCTAAATATTTTGCATAAAGCTAAAGAATACGTGTATATTAGCACACCTTACCTAATTGTAGATAATGAAATGATGGTAGCACTAGAGTTAGCAGCCAAAAGTGGGATAGATGTAAGAATTATAACGCCACATATTCCAGATAAGTGGTACGTACACACACTTACACGCGCATATTACTTACCACTTATTGAAGCAGGAGTAAAAATATATGAATATAAACCTGGGTTTATTCATGCTAAAACATATGTCTGTGATGATGAGATTGGTGTAGTTGGTAGTATAAATATGGATTATAGAAGTTTATACTTACACTTTGAATGCGCGGCATTATTATATAAATCAAAAACAATTGCTCAAATAAAAGAAGACTATATTAAAACATTAGATGAGTGTATATGTATTACAGAAGAAGATTGTATTCATATTAGTTGGGGAAAAAGATTACTCAGAACTATTTTACGTCTCTTTGCACCACTGATGTAAAATATAAGAAAGGGGCTGTCGCACTAAGAAATTAGTGCGCAGCCCCTTTAACTATATAAAATG
>USPX01000085.1 GCA_900556665.1 uncultured Eubacteriales bacterium | reverse complement strand
AAAATAACATAAAACATACAAGCATATAAAAGTATTTAAAATGGTTTATCTATAACAATAGTAAATATCCAAAATATTTCCTTCCTTATTAAAAGGAAATATTTATGCAAAAAAAGGTATTCAAATAGGATACCTTTTTTCTCTAATCTTTAATTTATAAATTCTTGCTCCCAGTTAAAATAACCTGTTTGCTCATTTTTAACGTATTTTAAATATGCCGCATAAGTACTGCCATTACGACTTCTAAGATTACGGAAGCCTACTTTACCATTTTTAAGAAGCAATTCTACCATAGGACGTGTTACAGTTTTACCCAGCATAGCAATATACTTATCATTTTTCCAAATCGTATATTTACAGCCACCCTTCCAATTCACACAACCAAAAGCCTTATCACTTTCTACAATGGCATTACCACAAATCGGACAAACGCCTACCGGTTCTACATTTTTAGGTATTTCTACTTTTGTACCACTAAGTACCTTTGTATCATTTTTAATAGCCTCTACAGCTTCTGCTGTAAAGTCCTTGATCATATTTAAGAAATCATCTTTTTGGAATTTACCTTTTTCAATATCTGATAAAGTCTTTTCAAGACGTCCTGTATATTCAAGGTCAAGTAGCTGCCTAGCTGGGAATGTTTCAACTAATGCTTTACCTAAATCTGTACATACGAGACTTTTTCCTTTAGCCTTAATATACTCTGCATCTTTAAGCTTTTTAATGGTTTCTGCACGAGTAGCTGGTGTTCCGATACTAAAACCACTTAAAATGCTGGCCATCATTTTAAGTGTATCTTCTTCACTTTCTTCCTTGCTCTCATCTTTGCCATCTCCTTTAAAGCCCTTACCACAAGTTTCCATAACACGTAAAAGTGTTTTCTCTGTATGGGCTTTAGGTGGCTTTCTTGTAACTTCACCTACAGTGGCTTTTTTCACTTCTACAATTTCATCTTTTGCCACTTGTGGTAAAATCACATCTTTTTCTTTGCTTTCCTTAGTCCCTTTAGCTTCTAGCTTCTCGACAATACGCCAGCCTTCTACTAATTGCACTTTACCCTTTGTAATAAATACGCCTTTTGGTACTTCTTGTACCTTGGTAACAAGCTTAGTTTCTTCATATTCTGCTACAGGTAGGAACTGCATTAAGAAACGGTTTTTAACCGCATTATAAACGATTTGTTCATCTGCTGTTAAACCTTTTGGAATCATATAGGTTGGTACGATGGCACTATGGCTCTCTACCTTGCTATTATCGAAGATTCTCTTATTATCTACAAATTTAATTTGCGCCTCATAAGGAAGTCCTACTTTAAGTGTATCTAATACTTTTTTCGTCCTTCCTTTTAAGCTTTCTTCCAGTGCCAAACTCCCTGTTCTAGGGTAAGTAATATATTTCTTTTCATATAAAGATTGTGCCACTTTAAGTACTTTATCAGATGTCCAGCCCTTATATTTACTTGTAATATACCCTTGTAAATTTGAAAGGTTAAATAAGAAAGGCGCATATTCCCTTTTCTTCTCAACTTGCTTATCAATAATTTGCGCTGGCTTATTTTTAATAAGCTCTGCCATCTCTTCTAAGACTTTTTTGTCCTCAAATTTTTCGTTATCTTTACCTTCTTTATCCTTCTCATAGTAAGTCGCTTCGAAAGCCTCATTTTGACTTGTTTTAAAGTTCGATAATAACTTATAGTAAGTGGAAGCTTGGAATTTCTCAATTTCCTTATCTCTATCATAAATAATCTTTAATGTTGGTAAAAGCACACGACCAATATTCAGGATTTTTTTACTTCCTGGATTGTATTTCACTGTAGCTACTGAAGTTAAGTTAATCCCTATCATCCAGTCTGCCCATTGTCTACCAATCCCTGCATCTTGAAGGGATTTCATCTCTTCATTAGGTCTTAAATTCGCAAGCCCTTTTTGAACCTCTTCAGGTGTCCATTCATTTAAAAGCATACGATAAACAGGCTTCTGTTCATTAAAGTATAAAAAGATTTCATCACCGATTACTTGTCCTTCACGGTCAAAGTCAGTAGCTGAAATAACCCCATCTACATCTTCACGATCAATAAGGCTTCTAATAATCTCTAATTGCTTTTGTGCTCCAGCATCTACCTCAGCTTTATTTTTACTATCACATTTAATCTTATATTTAAATTCTTCTGGTATAAACGGAAACTTTTCAAGGCGCCAACTTTTCATTTGTTCATCATAGTCTTTTGCATCATATAACTGTAATAAATGACCAAACGCCCATGTAATTAGATAATCATTTCCCTCAAAGTAACCATCGCATCGTTTTCTAATTTGAAGTGCATCTGCTATATTTTTTGCAACAGAAGGTTTCTCTGCTATAATTACACGCATCTTTTCAACTCCTCTATCTTCCCTATTGTTACATCTTGCTCAAAACTACCACTTTTTATAACAATAGCATCTGTTTTGCAAAAACAAACATAAGGAACTGTTACATTATTTTGAAATGCTAATGCAACAGTTCCTTATGTCTTTTGTCAATTCTTTATTTCATTATAACATATCTTCCCCTTTATGCACAACCTAACCCCAAACATACGTTCGTTTGTTTTAAGCCTATAAATACGTTTCTGATAGTTCTAACACTATTTACCAGCATATTTTATTTAAAATTAGGTAAGTTCTCTAATGTAATCACATATGGATGGTTATACACTTCTCTTATATGTTCCTTGGTCATATTATTTAAAATCATCTCTTGCTGCTCCCAGTTCCAAATCGTAAAGTAAAGCCATGGGACTTCATCTTTTATTAATTGCTCTGGATGAGGGATGATAAAGCTCTCTGCAAGAGCAACAGGCTTAGTACCTCCCATACTTTCCTCCACCACCTTATACTCCCTTTGATTACTGCCATAATCATATGCAGGCCCATATACATCACTACTACCTATATCACAATAATCATCCCCTACATAATAATTAGGGTCAGGAGCATTCCAAACCCATATCAAATTATTAAGCCCATAGTGATTAGTAAGCTCATCATATAACAAGTGATAAAGCTGCTTATAAGCTCCCTCTCCTTTTCTGCTCCACCAAAACCAGTTGCCATTGGCTTCATGTAAAGGACGCCATAATATAGGAATATTTCTTTCTTGAAAACGCATTAAAACCTTGGCTATCTGCTGAATATCTTCCATCATTAACTTATTTTCTGTGCTACCACTTACTAAAGCCTTTTCAATATCAAAGTCTGTTTTATGGGCATAAAAGGTCTTGTCATAGCCTATAATAGGCGCAAACCAGTGCCAGCATAAAGTGACTATGCCTCCTCTCTCTTCCCACCATTTGATAGCTTCTTCCACAGAACCACGATTGCCTTCTACCTCTTTATGGCAATCAATCTCTATACTATTTGTATTTTCTTGCTTTTGAGGTAATTTCTTTGTGTTACTTCCTTTTGTATAACTTAACAAATCAAAGCTACGAATCGCTGGATACTTCCCTGAAATCTCAAATATCTCTTCTAATTGGTTTCCTTTGGCTGCATTCGTGTGTTGTCCTGATATAATCCCCTTACCATAAACGGACTTAAAATAAGCCATTAAGCGCTTACAAACAGGTAAGGCATTTTTGTTACTCAAAGTAAATTCTACTTGCTTCATTTTCTCCCCCACTTACTTATTTTATAAAAGCTGATTGGAAAACATATTTTCCAACCAGCTTTTAAATTACTTATTATTTTACTTGTTATTTACTCTATGTATAGATTCAATTATTCACTTTTCTTAAATACTGCATTTACACTATCTTGTGCAAGTTGTTTGTTAGCTTCTACAGCTTGAGCAACTGTTTGACCATCTGTTAATAAATTACCTACAACTGTATTAAGAGGATAATCTGTTACACCATCTGAAAGATCCTGTGTTTCACCTTCTCCGAATGCAATAGCATTCTCCATGTCTTTTTCTGTTTTAAATAATGTAGATAACCATTCACGGCTAGCTTCTGCTTTGATTTCATAGTCTCCACCGTACCAGTCTTGAACTTCTTCAAAGATCATTAAAACATCTTCTGGATTTTCAACCCCTTTAGGAATCGCAACACCACCAATACCTATCATATATGTAGCCCCTGTTGTATTACTTGGACCTGTTGGAAATGGTACTACAGAGTAATTGAAGCTTCCATTATCTCCTTCTCCAAGTACCCAGCTTTGTAAGTAGAACATTGCTGATTTACCTTCTCTATAAGCTTGTAAGTTACCATTCCATTCCCATACATTATTATCTGCAAGGTAAGCAACTTTATCTGTATTATAGAGTTTATTGAAGAACTCTAAAGCTTCCATTGTTTTAGGATCTGATAAACCTTCTTTAAAATTATTATCAATTAAATAGCCATCATTTGATGCGATAAATTGTTTAGCCATTAAAAGTGGTACACCTGAAATACCAAATTGATCCACAACATTATCTCCATCTGTATCTTTTGTTGCTGCTTTAGCAATTTCTAAGAATTTTTCCCATGTCCATTCACCTTTTTCATAAAGGGATACTGGATCTTCAACGCCAAGTTCACTAATAATATCTTCATTAACACCTAAGAAACTTGCATTAACCTGCTCATTTTTTTCTGCCATTGCATAGTGTTTTCCATTAATTTCTGTTACAGGTATTGATACATCGTGTGCATTAAAGACATCAGCTTCTGGTAAGTTAATATCTTCAAGTGCCATAATTTGTCCACTAACAGCTAGAGGAATAGCTTTTGCTGCTTCTAAGTTTACAGCATCTGCATATGGATCTCCAGCCATAACACTTGTTGTAAGTTTTGTATCAAGTTCTTCATAAGGTACATTGATAAATTCAATTTTACAATTATATTTTTCTTCTACACGTTTAAGGTTTTCCCATTTATAAATATCTTCAACTGTTGCTGTAGATGGGTCTGGTTCTTCTTTTGGCATTGGATCCCAGTTATACGCAAATGTGAACGTACGCCCATTCATATCCTTTGCTGGATATTTATCATATGGTGCTGATGCTTCTTCCTCTGCTGGTGCATCTGCTTGTGTATCTGCTTGTGTATCTTCTGCTGTTGGTGACTCAGCTGGAGCATCACTACTTGTATTTGCTGTATTATTACCACATCCTACAGGTACAATACTCATTGCACCGATTAAACCTAATGCTAAAGCTTGTTTGAATTTTTTCATTTAAAATTCCCCCTTAATCATTGTATTTAAATAAATTACTAACCAACTATACCACTTCGCTCGATGCCTTCCATAAAGTGTCTTTGTAAGAACAAGTAAATAATGAGTAATGGTACAATAACAAGTAAAATGCCACTATCTACAATAACTTGTAGAATGTTAACATCTTGAATCTTCAACGCCTGTGTTACATTGGCTGCAAGCGTTGTAACCTTAAGTGACAATAGATTAAAGTTGTTCATATATAATGAAGCAAAATATGTATCATTATATTGCCATACAAAGGAGAATAGCATCACTGTAATCATAGAAGATTTTGCATTTGGCAGCATAACATGGAAGAACGTATAAAATGGACCTGCACCATCTATCCAAGCTGCTTCTTCTATCTCTTTTGGTAACCCTTTAAAGAATTGTCTATAAATATAGATATAAAGTCCTGAGCGAAGACCCAAGCCTGTTATTGTCATGAGTAACATAGGCCAAATGGTATTCATTAAATTAATACCATTCTTACCAGTAATGAGTTTTACAATGCCAAATAAATCAAAGTATCTAAACTGTGCATACATAGGTACCATTAAAGTCTGTGTAGGCACAACGATTGTTAAAATAACAAGGCCAAATAATAAGCTATTTCCTTTAAACTTAAATCTTGCAAACCCATAACCAATCATTGCACATATTCCTGCTTGTATCAGCATAAGTCCTAAGCAGAATAATAACGTGAAAATCAAAGTCTTTACATAATTCATCTGAGTGATTGCTATCTTTAAATTATTTAATGTAAATTCTTCTGGTATCAAATAAACAAGTGGATTATATATATCATTTTCACTCATAAATGTCTTTGATAAAATCCCTATTAATGGACTAATAACGATAAATGAAATCCCTATGAGGATGATCATTTTAATTAAGTTTAAGAAGAAATTCCCTACTACCTTGCCAAGTTTATTCCTCTTCATTTCATCCACCTTAAATGTCTTACAACTTTGAATCAAAGACTTAGTTAAAGCCATCTTAGGCTGTTGCATATAAATCCCCTCCTTCTATGATTGATAAAATACCTTTTTCGAAATGAGTCCACAGATAATCACTAAGGCTAAACAAATACATCCTGAACTTACAAGACTCATTACAGCACTTAATCCAAAGTTTTGTTCTGTAAAAGCTACTGTAGATGCGAGTTCTACTACATCAGTTTGTGCATATAAATCCACAATTGTATAAACGACATTAGTGACAATAAGTGGGCTTACCATAGGGAAAGTTACCTTCCAAAAGCTCTCATAAGTTGTGGCTCCCTCAATTTTAGCAACCTCATATAAGGCTGGGGAAATAGATTGTAGGGCAGCTAAGAAAATCAAGATTTGTACACCTGATGATCTTACAATTTCATAAACTCTTTGTACTGCTTCTACCAAGTAATCAATTAAGGCATTCGGCACGCCTAAATCTACAAACATATAAACCATAGACGTCATATTAAATCCTGTTGTTTGCTGGAAATCTCCTGTACTGCTAGCTACACCACCCATAACAGCTTGTAATGTAGAATCAATAGCTGCGGTTATAGCTGGTGATGCCATAATAACTGGCAAGAAGAAAATAGCACGTACAAGACCTCTTCCTTTAAACTTCTTATTTAAGAAAATCGCCATAAGTAAACTAAAAGGAATAATAAGTACAACATCTAAAAGACTGTTTCCTATAGATTCTGCTAAGGTTCTATTGAAACTTGCATGTTGCATGAAAGCATATTTGTAATTTTGAAGTCCTACATAACTTAGTGAAAATCCCCCATTATCATTGATTGATACTTTGCTCACACTATAAATAATTGCTTCTACTAAGTTAGATGCAAAGAAAATCAAAAAACCAATAATCCAAGGTGCAATAAATAAGTAGCCAAATAACATTTGTCTTTGTTTTAATGTAAGTTCCTTTTTATTTTTCTTCATTACTTCTTGCACCCCCTACTACATAATCCTTTGCACCTATTTGAATGCCTTCTGCTCTATAATCTTTGTCTGTATAATTCACGTAAATGCTTGTGCCATTTTCATAGGTTACCTTACGTATGCAATGACTTCATGTCCTATTATTTTTGAATCTCTTACTGGGCTTATGACTTCATTTACTTTGTTATAAAGTTCTACCCCTTCATCCAACCAATCCTTATAACAAATAGAATAATAAGTTTCATAAGCTGTGTTATCTACTTCGTTACTCTTCTTATAACTCCATGTGAAATATGGGGCACTACCTGATTCAATCATATTAAGAAGCGCTGTTTGTTTATCATACCCTTCTATTAAATTGATTGGTGTTCCTGCATAATCCATAAAACCATGAATAATCATTTCATAAAATGGAACATTTTCATCTACAATATAAAAATCATTTGCCTTAGTTGGAATATCTACTAAATGTTTTGCATAGCCAAATGTATAAGCATTTCCACCAGCTACCATCATTTCATCTCTTGTTTCTTTAAGCTTATTCATCTGCTCATTCACAATGAGTTTACTTGTTTCACGATCAATACTACGACGTTTATTTTTATCTGAACTTAAATAAACCCCTGTATCACGTAAAGCAATATTATTAAGTCCCACTTGATTGTAGTTCTTAATGAACTTATTCATTTGACTTGGCAGTGCATTAGGTGAGTTCACTAAATACCAACCTGAATCATATGCATTAAACATACGAAGTGTGGCTCTATTGTAATCAGACCAGCTACATACTTGACCAAACACATATCTTGAAGCTTCTTTAACCTTTGAATAATCTTTGCCAGCATAAGGTACTAATTGGAATCCTACTTCTGGATAAAGGTCACCCCC
>USPX01000084.1 GCA_900556665.1 uncultured Eubacteriales bacterium | reverse complement strand
TCATATATGACATCACTGCCCCTGTTCTACACCATCCAGTTTGAACTTCATCTAATAAGAGAAGCATACCTTTTTCATCACAAAATTCTCTAAGACCTTTCATGAATTCCATTGTTGCTGGATGCACACCGCCTTCCCCTTGAACTGGCTCAATCATAATGGCGATTGTATTTTCTGTACAAGCATTTTTGAAAGCTTCTAAATCATTGTATGGTGCATATGAGAAACCATATGTCATTGGTCCGAAACCAACTTGGCATCCGTTGCCTGGTTGTCCTGTAGCTGACATAGCACCAAATGTTCTACCGTGGAATCCCATCTTTGCAGTTACGATATGATAACGGTTCGGTCCGTATTTTTCAATACCATATTTACGTGCCATTTTAATCATTGCTTCATTTGCTTCTGTACCTGAGTTTTGATAAAAGATTTTATCCATGCCAAGTGTTGTACAAATCTTTTCAGCAAGTAAGGCTTGTGGAATTGTATATGGATAATTGAATGTATGCATAATATCATCTACTTGATCTTTTACTGCAGCTACAACTTTTGGATTTCTACTCCCTGCATTATTTACAGCAATCCCTGCATAGAAATCAAGGTATGGTGTGCCTTTTTCATCATATAAATACATGCCTTCAGCTGTTTCAGCAAGGAAGTCAAATCTTTCATATGTCTCAATCATATATGTATTTACTTTCTCTTTAATATCTTCTACTGTTAATCCTGTGTCTTTTAATTTCATAATTCAAACCCTCCATTTTCTCTATTTTTCTACATAAAAAAAGCAAAGTCACTCTATATAAAATATAAAGCGCCTTTGCTTTTGTTTGTCTATTATTTTGTACACGTATAAAATATCACGTTTAATATATTGTGTCAACAACTTTTCAAAACAATATATATTTTCTAGCTTTTCTAATAATATATTGTAATAAACTGTTCAATATATTGATTTTTAGTAGCCTTCTTATACATTATATTGCACAGTTAATATATCACTATATAACACAATTAATCTTGCTATATAGCTTGCTCACAATTTGCCTTAATAGCTGTAATAACACCCATCAGCTCTCTTGCATCTTGCATGTTGTCTTTAAAAATAGAAGTGATGCTTCCTAGACTTCTAAATGGTTCTTCCATAAGTACTCTGTTGTCCTCAATCATACCATTTGCCACAATGTAATCTACTATCAGCTTCACAAAGCGTATCTGCATGGCATTTAACTTTTCTTCACTTAAGAAGCTTGAAAATGCTTCATTAGCTGCGCCCCTATCAAGCCCCACAATCTTTCTAACCAGCTTGCTGACAGGTGTATCACCATACTCTTTCTCATACTCTGCCTTACTACCAAGCTCTTCCCACATAATACGTTCAAGGGTTTTCATATCCTCTTTTGTGAGCTGCTTATTGTTACGTAGCTTGTAAATGGCAAGCTCATCTTGATGTGCTTTGAGATAATGCTCCACCTTCTTCTTATAATCTTTAAGGTCATTGCTATTGTACATTGCCCCATTTTCACTTACTTCAAGGATTTCGTCTCTAAAGTTAGTATAATAGATTTTCTGCTTGTTTCTTTCAATAAATTTAATAAGTTCTCTTAAGGCTTCCCTCACTTCTTCAAGTTCAAGAATATCTGCACTTTCCCAAAACTCGTCTGTCTGCACTTTTTCAATGATGTACTTTTGTTCCATAACCTGTGGTACAGAACTTAGTTTTGAGAGTTCTTCGGCTGTTTGAATGATACTTCTAATTGGCTTACTCGCATTCTTATTTTGAAGATAAGCAAGCTCTACTGTATAAATGAGATAGTCAAATCGCTTAGCTAGTTCATCATCATTAAGAAGCGTTACAAGTGGTGCGATATGTTCCTTAATTTCTGCCACACTTGCTGTACCTAAGTTCTGCCATGCATCCTTGTTTCTATATGTCTCAACATATCTTTGATGCATCTTAACTCTAAAACTTTCTTCATTTAAGGCTCTAGTAGCTTCTAAAAGCTCACTTACAATCTCTTCTCTATAAGCTTTATAATTCTCTTCTCGATACTTAATATCTTGAAGCTCTCTTGCCATCTCTACCTTAGTGTTAAAGATTTTTTCTGTTAAGCCTTCACCTATCTTAGTTTCCATGCCTTTTGGATTAGCTCTAAAGAAGTCGAAGTTGTTGCAAAAGTCAAAGATAAGGAAACTTTCTTTATCCATTCCCACACCTAATAAATCTTTGCAAAGTCTTGTACCACGCCCTATCATCTGCCAGAACTTAGATTTAGAACGTACTTTTTTAAAGAATACAAGATTAAGTACCTCAGGAATATCCACACCTGTGTCGAGCATATCAACTGATACAGCTATCTGTGGCATCTTCTCTTTAGTACTAAAATCATCAATAAGTGTATCTACATAATTAATGCTATAGTCAATTTGTTTAATGAAGTGTGCTCCATACTCAGGATAAATCTTATTGAAGCGCTCTACAATTGCCTGTGCATGACGGCTGTTCTTAGCAAATATAATAGTCTTCCCAATCTTGTCTCCACCTTCTATGCGAAGCCCTCTTTCCATAAGCTGATTAAGTACCATATCAATGGTATTAGCATTAAAGAGCCATTCATTAATCGCATTATTTGATACCACATCATCTACAGTTTCATCATCTTCAAATGTCTTTTCAAACTCTTCTTTTTCTTCCTCACTAAGGTCATCATAATGAATCCCCTCTTCCATGATTTTAGATTTCACTTCAATGGTGCGATAGTCCACCAAATACCCATCCTCTACTGCTTTTTCAAGTTCATAAGCAAAGGTTGGTACACCACTTTCAAGTTCAAAGATAGAATAGGTATTCTTATCAATCTCATCCTTAGGTGTGGCTGTAAGTCCTAAGAGCATGGCATCAAAGTACTCAAAGATATCTCTGTACTTTTTGTAAATGCTTCGGTGACTCTCATCCACAATGATAAGGTCAAAGTGCCCAGGTGTGAAAAGCTTCTTACCATCTTTACGCTTCGCTTCATCAATGGCATTCATCATAGTTGGGTAAGTTGAAAAAATCATTCTTGCTTGTTCGGGGTTATCTTTTCCATCTAACAAATTACATAGTGTCAGACTTGGGAGTAAATTGCTAAAGTTATTTTTAGCTTGTCTTACCAACGCTTTTCTATCTGCTAAGAAAAGAATGTTCTTCACATAGTTATGTCGCATAAGTACATCTACAATTGAAATAGCCGTTCTAGTCTTTCCACTTCCTGTTGCCATTACAAGGAGCATCTTTCTATGTTTAGTCTCAATGGCGTCACACACCGACATAATGGCTTCCTTTTGATAGTAACGATTTGAAATATTATCATTAATTTCTACAGCAGTAAATGGCTTCTTACTAGTTCTTCTATCCACCATAAGTTGTAACTCTTCTTTAGTAAAGATGGCTGAAACACGTCTTTGTGGATAGTCCTCTGCATCATTCGTAAAGTAAATCTCAAAGCCATTAGTTGTAAAAATCAGCGGTCTTTGTCCTGTCATATTATGTAAGCAATCTGCATAAAGCTTCGCTTGCTGTGAACCTACTCTAGGGTCTTTACCTGTCTTTTTAGCTTCTACAATCGCTAAAGGCTTTCCATTATTTCCATAAAGCACGTAATCCACAAAACCTGTCCCTGTGGCATTTGGCATCCCCTCTACAGGTACTTCCACCACACAATCACGCCCTATATCCCATCCTGCTAGTTTCAGTTCTATATCAATGTATTTAGCTCTTGTTTGAGCTTCACTTAAGGCATCCACCTCAAAATCATGCTGCTCAGTATTAGCTTTTCTCTGAGCGGTCATAGCTGCTCTAAGTGCTTCATTTTCCTTACGAATTTCCTCAATACGTTTATCTTTGCTACTTAGTCTCTCATATAAGTCTTGTAATTCCTGTGGTCTTGTACGCTTCTCTTCTCCTGTAAGAAGAATGCTCTCATCAAATTCACCACAAGTATATTCCTCTGCATAGCAATAATCAATCCAACGAATGACTTCATGCAGGTTTCTCAGTGAAAGAACTGCTTCATCCCTTGTAATATTTGCATTAGTATGCACTGCTGTGTTCCCAAGTCTAATGATATACTTAATCATTGGAAACAACTTAGGCTCAATAATCTGCCTAAAAGTTGGCTCATGAATTAAGCTTGAGATATTGTCTTGATAAGGTACAGTCAAGTCATCATCAAAACTATACACCCACTTCACAGCAAGCTCTACAGCACGTCTTGAGAGAATGGCACAAGTAGCAGGCGACACTAGCAGACTCTTCTCTGCTTCAATGCTACTATTTGCAAAGCTCTCAAATTGCTTTTTTGTTTTTAGAAAATCAAAGTTTGTACACATACTAGCCCCCTTGTATAAGTTATTTCAAATTAAATTATTCTTTTTGCTCAATCTTAGCTTTAAATTCATCTAAATTAGCCGCTCTAGCAGCTAACTTATTCCATTTCTTGAGTGTCTCAATGTCTTTTTGTTCCTCTACCTTGTTATGAATATCCTCTGGAATTTTTCCTAAATCACTTAGTAAGTCCAGTATAGCCGTCTTAATTCCCTGTTCTATTCCCTGTTCTATTCCCTGTTCTATTCCCTGTTCTATTCCTCTTTTTTCTACTTCTGGATCATATAATGTTTTTGTCATTTTAGTCACCTCTTTCTCTATTCCCTCATCATTTAAATAGTTCCTATTTAAATACTCAATTAAATTCTGCACTGCTAATAACATCTTATGAAAATCTTCACCTAATATCTCTTCACTTTCGAAGAGTTCTTTGGATTCATAAGCTAATCTTCTAGCTAAATCTCTAGCTATATTAGAAAGTTCATTAATACGATCTATATCGTTCTTTTGACTAGCTAACTCTAACTCTTTTCTTAAATTAAACAATTGTAAAGGTAAAAGTGGATACATCTTCTTTTCTCTTAACTCTTCATCTGTGTATTCCCAATACCTGATAACATCAACCTTATAGATGATTTCTTGATCATTAGGAAATATTATTTTTAGGTTTAAAATATCTTCAATATTTCTATTCTCTTCAAAAAAGATTACCTTTTGCCTTGGAAAGTAAATCGTCTTTATTCCATCTGCTTTTTCTTTATTTTGCCTTGCTTGTTCCTTACCTTTTCTAAAGCCATATTCAAACATCCGTACAACCATAGTCGTATCATTTTTTGTTTGAAATTCTATATGATAACTTACCTTATCCTGTTTTTGATTTATTAAATCTAAGAATATATCTCCTCTGAGTATTCCTAGGTCATCTTCTATAAATTCATTATTACTCACTGCAATTTCTACTTCTTCTGGATTATATGTTTCATTAAATACACCATTTAAAAGCTTTACCAATACTTGATTAGAGGTGGAAAATAAAAATTTTAATACCTCATCTAACTTAATACGCTCTTTTTCCAATTTGATACCACCTCTCTTATTAAAGTATAGCTTAAAATTTCTTAACTTAAAAGCTGTAACATAAGTTTATGCATTGCTCTATTTCAACTATTAAATTATTCATATACCCACCTCTATACTTTACCTTTATTTAAGCATTCTAAGTATAGCCAAAAAATATTGAGATTCTACATCAAAAAACACCATAGTATGCTGATACAAATACTACAGTGTTTTTTGAAAAACTTATTTGGTTTTATATTTTGCAAGTACATTTAATCGTTTACTCCATAGTTAGATAAATAAACTTGGATACTCTTGTATTGCTCTACTTATAATTTTACTAATTCTTTCATTATCAATCTTTTGAAGAAGTTCTTTTACCTTCTTAGTATCAAAACGAATAGTAGGGGTACATACCTCAAATTGCTTCTTAAAACTTGTATTAAACGGCTTAGACTTAATACGTCTCATATTAATTATAGGACTTGTATACTCAGGATAATGATGTGTATCAGACATTAAACTTAATCCATTATCAAATATTGGGCATGGTCTATACATTTTTGTCTCATCTGAATAAATTATAGCAAGATTAAAGATATGCCTGTCTTCATTCATAACTACCGCATCAAAAGCTAAAATATTGCTTAAGTACTCTGTAATATCAATTTGTGCATACTGTTTAATCGTATTAACTACTAAATCAAAACGTTCTTTAGTAGTTGGCAATCGGTCTATTGTAACCTGTGTAATACCATATAAGGCTAGTATTCTTCCTAATGTTAATATTCTTTCTCCTGGCTTTAAAAAGTCCTTTGAATAACAGGCATCTTGTCCATCAAAGCTACATAACTCATATGTCACAAAGTCAGTTATATTACTACACTTTAATAGCTGACTACAAATATATTCTGCTACATCTTCATATCCTAAATAATTTGTTTTAATCCATATGTTCCCATCTGTGTATTTTGCTTGATTACCTTTGCTAGTTGTGGAATGATGAATAATATCAAAGTCTTCACTATTAATCTCTAATCTTGATATCTTCATAATTAATCTCTTCTCCTTCCCACAAAATCCAGTTATAGTCCTCATGTAATAACCCATGTGTAATTTTTACTATTTCTAGGGGTTCATATAAAGTTAATCCCATAGCTTCTAATAATTCTTTTTTATTTGCTCTACTTTCAGGAAAACATCTTTCTTCTATCCAATCATAAACCTCCTCTATAGTTGGCGTATCTGTTGGAAATTGCTTATCTATAAGTTCTTCACTATATTTTTCTAAAGTTACATCTAGTCCAGAAATAATAACTTTACATACCTTTCTATTTTTATCCATAATGTAAAAAGAACGCATCCTCTCACTCCTTTCTCTTAGGCCTTCTATATGCTTTATCAATTTTTACCTCTAACTATAATTCCCTATAAGTCCTTGATATAAATCGATATATTATACGGTTTAAATCATATTGTATGTTCATTTGTTTTCTATATTATATACTTATTGACCTATCTTAATCAAATTTAAGCCTCTTTATATGAAAACACTATAGTATTATATTTATGAACACTTTCTTATAAAATAATGCCATATACTTATTATCTTATCTTAATGAAAAAGATCACTAGAGTATTTCTTTATACCCTAGTGACCTTCTTCAAAAACTATTCTTCAAAGTTTCTATTTTTAAGTATGTTTATCTGCTTACCAGTCTCAAACTTACTACGATTTGAAATACTGAAGCTTGAAGTTAACCCCATTCTTTCTTTTACCTGATCCTTAGTCCACATTCTTGCCTCTACAACTGCTTTTCCTATTTCAGTTATACCTACTACAATTAAATAATCAAACTCTAAACTTGCAGGTGTCTTGAACTCAATTGCCCCTCTAGTACCATATTGTCTGTTATCATCAAATAATCTCTTCGTTTTAACTTGATACCTAATACCATCTTTATCAACAACATCATAGCCTACATTGCCTTCTTCAACCATATATCCATTTACATATTGAGCTACTAACCATTCTGCCTTTAACCAACTTGGAACTTTAAAGTTTAAATTTTCCATTATCTTATCAAAAATCCCCTCTAATGTTGCTTCGTTGGTCTTATCATTAAACCCATCTCTAAGATTTAATAACAATTGCTTCCAAGGCTTTATAGAACACCCTAAATATGTTTCTACTTCTGCATTAACAAAGTTCTTTTTGAAGTCAAACACATAAGTAGTTGTTGCATTATTATCATATAAACTAGTTCTCATTATAAGAGATTTCTTATTTTCATCATTAAAAAGGATATATTTCAGGCTAATAAAATGCTTCTCATCATTACGCTTAATTGGTTCCAGTAATTCAAGTTTCAGCATATTTCCTCCTCTAAAATAATTCTCCTTTAAATGCTTTTTGCATAAGTGAATTAAAGTTATTTTCTAACTCAGTAAGACTTTGTTCCATTTCAAATTTCAATTTGTCGGCTTGCTGAACAAATTGAGCAAACTCATTTTGAAGTTCTATTGGTGGAATAATAACACTTAATTCGTTTAAAATCTTCAGGTTGATGTTTTTTTGTGCTGACTCAGGAGCTTGTTCTTCAAGTATTCTTTGAAAGAATGTAGATCGGAAGAGCACACGTCTGAACTCCAGTCACC
>USPX01000083.1 GCA_900556665.1 uncultured Eubacteriales bacterium | reverse complement strand
AGGCCCATTAATTGGTTTTGGTGGTCTTATTTCTATTGTTCAAAAAGGTCTAGCCTCCTTAGATCGCATTACAGATTTAAAATTAAATTCTTCAGAAAATATGGCAGCCAATACAGACGTAGGGGGAATTACAGGTTTTTCAACAGGTATTCTTCAAGGCTGTAAGAATTATGGCGCCATAGGTTATGAACACATTGGTTATAATGTAGGAGGTATCGCCGGTAGACAATCTGGTTATATGAATGGCTGTTATAACTATGGCGAGATTTTTGGTCGTAAGGATGTAGGGGGCATTACAGGGCAAGTAGAACCTTATATTACATTACAGTTTTCAGATGATAAGCTAAATAACTTACAAGATGAACTAGATAAATTACAGCATATGATGAATACAGCCATAGATCATGCTAATGGTTATTCTAATCAAATGGGTGATGCCCTCAATAATACAAAAGGCTATATAGACTCAGCTATTGAGAGTACCCATTCCTTAACACGCCAAACAGAAGACTTATATAATGAAGCAATAGATAGTGTAAATGATATGAGTGCTAGGGTAAGTGATACATTAGATAGGCTTACTATAGCTTTTGATAAAGGTAGTGGTATGGGAGATGACATTACTGAGGCTACTAATCAGTTAAAGGAAGCTTTAGATGCCTTAGATATTACATCTAATCAAGGTAAAAAGGCCTTAGATAGTTTAAAGGAAACATTAAATAATATTAAGGACAATGGAGAGGATTATAGTAAGGCATTAGAAGATATCTCAGATGCCATAACAGCACTAAATGAGAGCATAGGGGATACAGATGAAATGGAAAGTGCGCTTAAGGCGTTATCTAGAAGCTTTGAAGCACTTACAGATAGTTTTAAGTCTATGAGTAGAAACGTAACCAATCTTAAAGAAGGTATAGAAGCTCTTGAGAAATGGACAAAGAATAATAAAGATTGGAACAATCTTAAATCAGGATTAAAAGAAGTAAGTGAAGCCTTACAAGAAGTGAGTAGGGCAACAAGTGAAGTGACAAATGCCATTAGTAAAGTACTAGAAGCTGTAGATGATGATGAAATGACTAAGGCTTTAGAGGGTTTGCAAAGTGCTTCTCTTCAATTAACAAATGCCATGGCACATCTAGAGAAAGCCTTAGGTGCCCTTGATAGTGAGGATATTTTAAATAGTGATTTTGACAAGATGATGGATGAAGCTAAAGCTGCAACAAATGATGTACAAAGCAGTATGAAAGAAATAAATACTGCTATAGGACATCTTGAAAAAGCTGTATCTAATGAAGAAGTAAATGCAGCACTTGCAGAATTGGAAACAGGGCTTAAGCATATGAGTAGTGCACTAGAGAAGCTCAATCGTGCTATAAAGAAAATTAATGAAGCAATCAAAGGCTTAGAAGAAGAGAAGGAATCTGGGCAACTTAAGGAGATTAAAACGCAAATAAGTGATGCATTAAAAGGCATGACCAATTCATTTGAAGAAGTTACAAGGGCTATGTCAGAGGTGCAAGGAGCTATAGAGCGTGTGGATGATCAGATTCAATATAAGAAGTTAGATAAGGCAAGTGATAAGTTAGAAACTGCTGTTAAAGGATTAGTAGCAGCAACTAAAGATACAGACCATGTTATAGATAGTTTAGAAGCTGTAATTGATGAAACAAAAGAAACCATTACACAAGGCGATAAGGTAACAAATAAAATCCAAGCAGCCATAGATACTTTACATAAGGTAAGTACAAAGAGCACAGATATGGCCAAGGATATACAAGCGATTGTAACAGACCTTGCTGACAAACCTCAGATTACTTTGCCAAATATTAATAGTAAGTACCAACAGACTACAAATGATTTAAATCATTGCCTGGGAAATATTTCTGATTCAATTGGTCATTTAAATAATACGATGCAAGCCAATAACAACTTGTTATTAGATGATTTAAAAAGTATTAGTGATCAATTTTATGTCGTTATAAATTTGATTATTGATGCGACTTTAGAGGATGAAGAAGACAAAGAGAAAGAGGATATTAAAGATAAGCTTGACGAATATCATGAAGACATTTCAGATCAGGATACAGATATAAATACCCAAGGTAAGGTTGCCAAATGTGGTAATGTAGGTGAGATACAAGGTGACGTAAATGTTGGTGGCATTACAGGATCTATGGCTATAGAATATGACTTTGACCCAGAAGATGATGTCCTTAAAAAAGGCCAAAATTCTATGAAGTTCCAATATTTATCTAGAGCTGTTGTAAGAGAGTGCATTAATCAAGGTAAGATTATAGGTAAGAAAAATTATATCGGTGGCATTGTGGGACGTATGGATTTAGGGTCTATTATAGAATGTACAGGATATGGCAGAATTGAGAGTACAGATGGTAACTATATCGGTGGCATCGCTGGTGCTTCCTATACACATATTAAAGATAGCTTTGCAATGTGTGTACTTTCAGGTGGTAGTAATATAGGGGGGATTGCAGGTTATGGTAGCAAAATGACACATAATTATGCCATGGTAGATATAGAAGATTATGCAGAATGTGTAGGTGCCATTGCTGGTAGTGTAGAAGAGATTAAGGAGCAAAACAATAACTATTTTGTAGATAGAGGCATAGCAGGTATTGATGGCATTAGTTATCAAGATAAGGCAAGTCCTATGGCTTATGATGCCTTTAGCAAAGTACCTAAGTTACCAAAAGAATTTACTTCACTTGCCCTTACCTTTGTGGCAGATGGGGAAGTAGTAAAGGAAATACCATTCAAGTTTGGTGAAAGTTTAGATGAAAGTACTTTGCCAGAAGTACCAGAAAAACAAGGTTACTATGGTAGGTGGCCAGATTTTAACTATAAAACATTAACCTTTAGTCAAACACTAGAGGCCATTTATACACCATATACTACAGTTATTGAAAGTACCACAAGTGAAGAAGGTAAGGCTTTAGCTTTAGTGACAGGTAATTTTGATTCAGATACAGTTTTAAGTGTAACTGATGCAAGTGTAGTACCACCTAGTGAAGCTGGTGACAAAGCGAAGATATGGGAGATCGTACTTAGTGATAATATGGCAAAGACGACTATGGATGAGGGGAAAGAAGTAAAGCCAACCTATGAAGTACGTCTATTAGTAGGTAGCAAACAAAAAGCTCAGATTTATGCACGTCAAAGTGATGGCTCATGGCAGAAGGTAAGTGCTGAGAAAAATGGCAGCTATATGATTGTTCAAATGGAAGGCCCAAGCGGTATTTATTGCATAGATTATAAGAGTTCTATTAAACAGATGATTTGTTTAATAGGTGGTATAGCAATTATAATAGGTATTATAATTACTTTGATTAAAAAGAAGAAATTTCGTAGTAATCAAGGGGATAAAATGACTCAGGAACAATCTATATAAAGGATTATTTTATCTAGGGAGAAATTAAAATGAAAAAGAAATATTGTTTACATATAATGGAATTGGTTATTCCTTTAAGATAAAAGGGAAATTTAAAGAAGATGATGAATTAAAGGGAGTTACACACTTTGAATATTACTTATTAGGTAAACATATAAGAAGTGGTATAAGAGATTAAGTATATATCATAAAAATAGACATAGTCTTTTGGGCTATGTCTATTTTTATATTTGAAAGTTAAGGATGTTTAGTAAGTTCTTTGCATGTAACTTCTGGATGATGATAGTGGGTACGATTCTGAGCTACACCTTGCCAGTCGATGGCATGGGTTGGACACCATTGAATACAAGCCATACACTTTTGACAAGTTGAACCAAAGGTAGGTTTACCATCAATTAAACTAACATTATGCATAGGACAAACAGATTGACAGATACCACAACCTTTACAGACTTCAGAGACGGTATATGTACGTGCTTGTACACCAAAGTTTTGAATAGCCTTTTGGAGACGAGGTTCATCATTTTTATTATAAAATAGTCCCTTTGGTAATGTAATAGGTGGATGTTTAGTGAGAATATCATTGCTGATTTTCTTAATTTTATGATTAGACCATGCAAGAACCAGTTTTTGATATATTTTAGGAGGCGCATCGTAAGAGAGAATATAATTTCCTGGATAAACAAGCATATATTCATAGCTGACAATGCCCTGAGCTGCATTAATAAGCTGCCTTAGATCTTCTGTGGCATGACCACGATTGCCACCACACCCAATAATCGTAAATATTGTTTGAGAAGGGGTTAGAGTAATGTCTTGAAAACATTGCTGAATAATATATGGGATGTGAGAATAATAAGAGGGTACGCAGAAGCCAATTAAATCATAATGAACAATAGAGACCTTATCATAGAGCAAATGTGTGATTTCTTTAAAAGTGGTATTTGGTAGCATACTACTTAATTTTTTTGCTGTGATGTAGTTATTACCTGTTCCAGAAAAGTAATAAATAATGCCTTGCATAGTCTTACCTCCATTATAAAAAATTTGAATAATAGAAAAATTTAATTTTAGTATATCATTAGTCATTATAAAATAATATACATTGACAAGCTTCTAATTGGAAAATATTAAAAAAGAGTAAGGATAGGGAGAGTGGGTAAAATAATTAAGATACTAGAATATAAGTAAAGGAAGATAAAGATGCTTTTAATTTTTGTAGGTGGTTTCTTAATGGCCCTAGCAGATAGTGTGCCCGGGGTATCAGGTGGTACCATTGCCTTTTTAATGGGCTTTTATGATAACTTTATTAATTCTTTAAGTAATATATTTTCAAGAAGCCGGGAGGCTAGGCTTAAAGCTTTAAAGTTTTTAGTTAACTTAGGGCTGGGGTGGATTATAGGTTTTGTAGCAGCAGTTTTTGCTCTAGATGCTGTATTTGAAAACTATATTTATGAAGTCAGTTCATTGTTTATAGGTTTTATAGTATGCTCCATTCCTATTATTTTAAGAGAAGAGTGGCAGGCCTTAAAAGGAAAGTACTTGAATTTAATTTGTACCATTATAGGGGCTATCATTGTAGTAGTCATTACTTATTTAAATACAAAATTTTCAGGTGGTAGTGGCGTTAATCTTAATAGTTTAAGCGTGCCCCTTATTATTTATGTATTTGTAGTAGGTATGGTAGCTATATCGGCTATGATTTTACCAGGAATATCTGGTTCTACATTGCTCCTTATATTTGGACTTTATATGCCTATTATGAGTGCAGTTAAAGAAGTAATGACACTTAACTTTAGATTTCTACCTATACTCATTGTATTTTGTATAGGAATATTAACAGGAGTTGTAGTAGTTATTAAAGGGGTGAAAGCTGCATTAAGGCATTATCGCTCTCAAACAATCTATACTATCCTAGGGTTAATGATAGGTTCCCTATATGCCATCTGCATAGGTCCCACAACAATAGAAGGCAATTATTTACCTATGAATATTTCTAACTTTAGCATAATCTTTTTTCTTATAGGAGGACTCATTGTTTTAAGTTTACAAGGCATAAAAGAATACAAAAATATTAAAACTAGATAACAGATAAAAACAGAAGGTATTGCAGTGAATTAAGCAATACCTTCTGTTTCATTAATTAGAGAAATGACAGGTACAAAGCAAATCTTTTGTATTAATCATACGTCTATGATAAAACAAATACTTTTAGTAATAGGTGCATAATCGTATTAATAGGTGTCATTATTGGCTTTATTAAGAAAAAGAGAATCAATAAAAGTTTAAGTATAAACTTGCAATAAAGAAGTTCAACATCTGAAGTGCTTGTTCATATAATATAGTAAAATTATATGTGATGAGGTGTAAATATGGCTACATTTGTAGAAAGTTATTTATTAAATTCCAGTGAGATACAAAGTGTAACAGCTAATAATCAAACGATTGTACCAAGAATAGCGCTTACAAGCTTTCAAGAAGTTAGGCTAACTATAAGAGGTGCAGTATTTAGAGCAGATAGTCAGGATGCTATTCCTATAGGTGGTGCCATTGTTACAGTTTATGAATCTGATGGAAGGCCAATAGCAGAAAGTATAACAGCACAGTCGGGCCCAGAAGAGGGCAGTTACACTATTGTATTTGATGGCAGTTTGAATACGACTTATACAATTACAGCTACAGCACAAGGTTTTGATCCGGTAACACGTACAGTTATATTTGAAAATACAGTAAATACAGTAGTCATCTTATTATTAAACAATGATACAAGTACACCTATTATATATGGTACTGTTGTAGATTCCACAACAGGAAAAGGTATACCGGGGGTAAATATTAATATATCTGGTGGAGATAGTGTTGTTAATGTTAGAACAATAGCTAATGGTGTGTTTTTAGCTTATGATACCTTTAGAACAGGGGTAAGTTATACTGTCATAGCTAGTTTATTGGGCTATATTCAAACTACTCAAACTGTACAAATTCCTGAGGGAAGTGTAGGAAGAAATCTATTGATTACTTTAAGTAAAGATACAACCAATTTAACGAATATAGTAGGGCAAGTTGTTGTTGAAGGAAGTGATCCACCTGTGGGTATTCCTAATGCTTTAGTCGCTTTATATGTCGTAGGTTCACAAATAGGTGTCAATGAGCAGGTGGTCCAAACAGTATTAACAGATGAATTTGGCAGTTATACATTTACAGAGATTGACCCTTCATTAGACTATATTATTAGAGCTACGAAGGTTGTACCAGTCACACTACCAACACGTTAACTGGATATAAGTTTTGATTTAGTTTTATAGAAAATATATAAAGTGGTTAAAATAAAACATATCAAAATATACAAAGGATGGCTCATCGACTTTATTATTGTTATTATTAACCTTGTAAAAAAGGCACTCAGAAAATATCGTTCGCAAACAATCTATACTATCCTAGGGTTAATGATAGGTTCCCTATATGCCATCTGCATAGGTCCCACAACAATAGAAGGTGACTATTTACCTATGAGTATAACTAATTTCAGCATTATATTCTTTTTAATAGGAGGCCTCATTGTCTTAAGCCTACAAGGTATAAAAGAATACAAAAATATTAAAACTAAATAAAAAATAGGATGCCGCAACAACTGTTATTTTGCGACATCCTATTTTTTATATAAATGTAGTTTATACAGTTACATATTACGCATCTACATATAATGCATAGACTTATATATAAACTATACATTTATATAAACTGGTTTCTTCAAGTACCTTCAAGATGAAAATATTAACTTTTTCTTTCTCATCACCTATTGTATTCAAATGCTAGCTGGTGGGAGTGTGGTTCGTAGGCTACCTGTGGAGTAATTTGATGATACGTTTAGTGAGATAAGTAAAGAGGTTTTAGGTGTGTTGTCTGAACGCAGCGGAGCGAAGTGAGTTCACACCGTTTCTTTACTTATCGAACTTTAACGTATCACAAATTACGGAATGAGTAGAATACGAACCACACTCCCACCAGCGGAACATTTTAGAAAACAATAGTCACAACCATCTTGCAAGTTTCCTTAGCTATAACATTATGCTCGATTTTAGCATCGAAGGCTAAGATATCACCAGCTTGTAAGTCAAAGTGTCTACCATCTGTAAAAGTCATATCTGCAGATCCACTTATAATTTGAATGGTTGCAAAACCATTGTGGGTATGATTTGGTAAGCCTTTACCTGGTTCAAAAACAAAACAAACAACTTTAAATTTTTCAGTTTGGAATAAAATTTGTCTACCGTCTACAGAGCTTAAGCTAATTGGTTCCATAATTCTTCTCCTTTATTATAAGCGTTGTTGTAAGCAAGTTTTAAGGTCTTCATCTGGTGTACTAATTGGTGTTAGGTTGAAAGTATCTACAAGATATTGGAGTACTCTAGGGCTAATGAAAGCAGGAAGTGATGGTCCTAAATAAATATGTTTAACACCTAATGAAAGTAGTGCAAGTAAGTCAGCTACGGCCTTTTGCTCATACCAAGATAAAATAATAGAAAGAGGTAAGCCGTTTACATCTGTTTGAAAAGCATCTGCAAGGGAGGTAGCAATTTTAACAGCAGAGTAAACGTCATTACATTGACCTACATCCAGAAGTCTTGGAAGGCCAGCCACTGTGCCGAAGTCTAATTTATTAAAACGATATTTACCGCAAGCAAGGGTGAGAATGATACAGTCATCAGGTACTTTT
>USPX01000082.1 GCA_900556665.1 uncultured Eubacteriales bacterium | reverse complement strand
CGAAAGAGAAGAAAAAACAGGCAAAGGTTATGCAGATTTTACATTCTATCCACGAAGAAAAAATGATACAGCTTTTATAGTAGAACTTAAAAAAGATGAGGACGTAGAAGTAGCACTTAATCAAATCAAAGAAAAAGAATACGCACAAAAAATGCTTAAGGAATATGAGAGAATCTTAGCAGTAGCTATTTGCTATGATTCTAAAATGAAAGTGCATCAGTGTAAGATAGAGGAGATATATAATAAAAAGTAACACATCCTTTTATTATTGAAGAGTCTCATAAATTATTTTAATATCGAGGATTAAATGAGTATAGAAATGAAAAAGGTTATTTGATAGATACATGTCTTTCAACGTAAGATTATTATGAGCAGTTAGTAAAATATTTTATAGAATAATAAGATAGAAATATAAGGCGTTATGAAATAAAGATTGATTTCATAGCGTCGTTATTTTATGTATGAAAGACGAAATATTCAATATATAATAAAGGCATATTGAGAAATAAGATAGGGGGGATAACTATTAAGTTTAAGTGCAGTGTGATCATAAACATATTAATATACTTTGCATTATGGGTAGGTGGGTTCTTTATAGGACATATTTTCAATGACATATATTCATGTCTTTTTAAGGACTTAAACAATAATATGAGAATTGGTATGAGAAGATTGATTATAAGCGGCATTCAAATTATAGTGTTTTTTCTATGGGTAAAATTTATAGAAAAACGTCCTATAAAATGCTTAGGGTTCAAAACAAAGTCACCTATTAAATCTTATATTATAGGAATGATCATTGGATTTAGTGCAATTACGATTACTGTATGCATATTGAAGTGCCTTGAAGCAGTGAGATTTGAAGGCAATGGGATGGATACTGTAGATGGATTTTTTGTAATGATTATTATAGGATGGTTCATTCAAAGTGCCTCCGAAGAAATAGCTATTAGAGGGTGGCTTATACCGATTTTGAAAGAGAAGAGTTCTGCCATAGGTGCTATTGCTATAACCTCTTTAATATTTGGGATATGTCATTTGTTTTCAGAGGGAGTAAGTATTGTATCATTTGTGAATCTTATTTTATCAGGGGTATTTTTCTCATTATATAGTATTTATACAGAGAGTATCGTAGGAACTTGTGGCATACATTTTATGTGGAATTTGGCATTAGGAAATATATATGGCTTCCCTGTAAGTGGATTTAGTGATAATGGAAGTAAAATATTATATACGATATCAGACAATAGGACTATTTTGACTGGTGGTGCATTTGGGGCGGAAGCAAGTATCATTACAACAGGAATATTAAGTATAGGCATAATAGTCATGTACTTGTATTTTCATAATTGTAAAAGTAAATAAAGGTTGCATAGGGGTGATTAATATGAAAAAGGTAAACATGAGTAAAAAAATAATTATTTGTATGGTATTAATTGCTGCAATAGTAATTTACATTTTTATGACACCAATAGGTTCTATCAGGTTAGCAGTAACGTTATCAGGACATCCGATTGTTGCAATGCAATTAAAAGCAACTAATATAACGTCTAAGTTGGATTATGTAGAGCTAGAAGGAAATCAAGAGATTTATTGTATCTCTAATCCACCAACTGATAATAAAACGAGTTGTGTATTAGAAAATTGGGCTGTATATAAATATGGTGTTTTTTATATAGCGCAGTATTTTGGCTTTGCTTAAATAATAAAAACTATATATATAGAATATTGCGTAAAATAATGTGATATAGTACGATACAATAGACTGTTTAATTTATAAATAGATTAAGACAATGATAGTACTAAAGGGAGGCTTATATGAGACATTTTAAACAAACATTAAGAGCAGGAATTATTTTAACAATGAGTTTAGCTATGACAGTAACTAGCTTTGCACATTCAGGAAGAACAGACGGTAATGGGGGACATCGTGATAATAAAAATAAAAGTGGATTAGGAAGTTATCATTATCACTGTGGTGGTTATCCAGCTCACTTACATACTAATGGATGCCCATATAGTTCAGGTTATGTAGAAACAACAAGTTCATATAGCACAACAACTAAGGTGGCTCCTAAAGCTAGACCAGCTACACCTGTTTATACAGTGAAAGAACAAGACTTTGTATTAAATGGACAAGCAAATACACTTAATACAATCGTTAAAGATGGGGTAAGTTTAGTAGAACTCAAATCTTTTGCAGATGGATTAGGCATTTCATTAGAATTTGATAAAGCAGCATCAGCAGTTATTGCACGTTATAATGGGGGCTATGTTTCTTTATTAATTAATTCAAAATCAGCTAAAGCAAATGGTGAAAAAACAGAATTAGCAGTAGCACCAATTGTAAAAGATGGACGTACATACGTACCAGCAAGATACATAGCAGAATCATTTGGCATGAGCGTAAATTATGATTCAACATTAGGAATGACAACAATTTCAAAATAAATAATAGAGAAGGGCTTAAAGGATGAAAGACATTTTTTAAGCCCTTTCATGTTATAAAGACATTAAATAAAAGGAGATTACAATGAATCCACAGTTAATAATCAATGATGAAGCAGTAGTAGAACAAAATATAGCAAAGGTAAGACAATCTATGGCGGTTACATCAGAAAAGTTAACACACTTACTAAATACTAATCCAAAAGATGCATTTTATGAAATGAAATTTGGTAAGATAGGCCAAGAACCATTAGAGGGGACTCCTTTAAATCTTATTGAGCAGCTGAATCAAGTATATACTTACTTAGTTTCATTATATGGAGTTAAATTTTTAATAAAAAGATATCCAGAATATGCGCCCTTTAAATTAAATTTAGGGACAACAGGAGGATATGATATTGAATCTATAGATGGCAATATAATATGTGAATGTTTTTCAACTACTTCATTAAGAAGTAATGATAAGGTAAATAAGGATGCCAAAAGATTAATGAGTAATAAGAAAGCAGAGAAAAGATTTATATTTTATCATACGCCAGGAAATGAAAATGTTACTTATTATGAAGAAAAGTATGATGAGATTAAATTTGTGAAAATTGAATTGGAATAAATAGTAGATATAAAAATAGACAACAAAATATGGATTTATAACCAGCACCTTTATTAATGAGAATGGTGAACCATATTTAGAAGTACATCATATAGTGCCTTTAAGTGAAGGTGGAGCAGATACGATGGATAATGTATGTGCAGTATGTCCTAATTGTCATAGAGAGTTGCATTGTGGTACAAATAAGGTGTTATTAAGGAAGCAAATAAAAGAAAGAATGGGGGAGAGTAATGCTGGATAAATGGATTATATTTGATGCCATGGGTGTTATTTTTACTGTAGGGGATGATACCAATGAATTATTAGTGCCTTTTGTGATGGAGAGAAATAAGGATTTAACAAGGGAATATATTAATGAGGTTTATAGATCTGCAAGTTTAGGAGAAATTAGTTCTAATGAGTTGTATAACTTATTGGAAAAAGCGTTATAATCATAAATAGAGTATAGGCATCTGGGGCTTGGCAATAGTGAAAATATCTTGGGATAATCAAAGGATTAAAGGGGAGAAGATAAGTCGTGATAGAGCTACCAGAGGCAATTAATCTTGCAAAGCAAATTAATGAAAATTTGAGGGGAAAGAAAGTGGCACGGGTTTTACCGCCTACAAAGGTACATAAATTTTGTTGGTTTTCAGAAGAACCGGAGCTTTATAGTGAGGCGCTAGAGGAAAAGGCTATAGTAGGGGCAGAAGGATTTGGTATATATGTTGAGATGAGTTTTGATCAGGGAAAGAAGCTTTGTTTTAATGATGGCATTAATATAAGGCTTATGAACAAAGGAGATAAGTTAAAGGATTATCAGCTCCTTATAGAATTTGAAGATGATACCATGCTTGTTTTCACAGTAGCTATGTATGGGGCGATTGTTTTGCATAATGGGGATTATGACAATGAATATTACCTTAAAAGTAAGGAGGCAATTACGCCATTTGATGAAGGGTTTGATACTTATTTCGGGGAAGTTTTTTCAAATTGTAAGCCTTCCGAGAGTGCAAAGGCCTTCTTAGCAACGAAGCAACGATTTCCAGGAATAGCTAATGGGACATTGCAAGATATTCTTTATAGGGCAAAGATTCATCCCAAAAGAAGAATTAGTACATTGAATGAAGCAGAGCAAGCTAACTTACTAAGTACAACTAAAAAGGTTCTTAAAGAGATAACGGATTTAGGTGGTAGAGATACGGAGAAAGATATTTGGGGTAAGCCATTGGGGTATCATGTACGGCTTTCAAAGAAAACATATCCGGGCAAATGTCAGTGCTGTGGTGATGAAATTAAAAAGGAAACGTAACTGTTCAGCCTGTGGCTGAACAGTTACAACTTTTTTATGAAAAAGATGTTAATCCTATTCGGGAAAAGGTATTAGAAGCACTAGAAATAGATTTTCAAGTACATAAGTGGACATTAAAAGAAGCATTTATAAGTTCCTTTAAAAAGACTTGCGAGGAAATTAAAAAGTTAGAGGAAACACAAGAATTCAAAGTAGGATTTCTAATGTATAACTTATTAAGAACACAAGTTATGCAACATCAATATAACTATCGCATTTATGTTTATGATGAAAACTGGTATTTAAAAGATGGCATTTATATTGGGGAATTAGATGTAAGCTTTATTTATAAATACTATGAAGAAATGTGGCAGGAACTTTTAAAGTGCTCTAAAAAATATGTATTAAAAATAGGGGTATTAGATGTAGAACATATTATGTTAGAACAGCTACAGTATTTTCATAAATATGTTGTAGGTTTGATGCAATTTAGTTTACTAGATGCATTAGAGATAGAAGAATATATTGCATTAAATAAGGCTGATGTATTTCAAATTCAAACAGGAGAATTTTTTGAGCCTTGTGATCCTATACATATTGAAGCACAAGAAAAGGATAGTTTTCAGCTTAAGAAATTTATAGAGAAAAATGAAAAAGGGGCATATTATTTTCAAGATTTTCGTGGGCTTGAAATGGATGAATTAATGTGTAATGGGAGTGACTTAAGATATGCTGACTTTAGGGAAAGTCAGTTAAATAGGAGTAGTATGATGTGTAGCCTATTAATAGGTACTAAATTTAAAGGGTGCCAGATGAAAGAAGCTAACTTATCCGTTTCCATGATTTGTGAGGCTAACTTTGAAAATGCAGATTTAAGTAATGCCAATTTTCAACAAGCCGTAGCTTTTGTAGGAAAAAATGAAGCCAATGCATGGAAGCAAGTAGGCTTTACACCTACTAGCTTTAAGAATAGCAATTTAACACAGGCAAACTTTCAAGGTGCTACATTAAGTAGCGTAGATTTTACAGGAGCTAATTTAACACATACAAACTTTCAAGACGCAACCTTATATGGCAGTCAATTTACTAGAACACAACTTAAAATGTGTGAATTTTCACAAAAGCAGCTTGAACAATTAAAAATAGTTGAATAAAATAAAGGGGAGAAAAGATGCTTGGTAATATTGTGAAAAAGGTAGTTAAAAAAGTAAAAGCTGCCGTGCCCAAAGTCGTTAATGCCGCTAAACGTAAAGTAAAAAAAGTCGTTAAACATGTGGCCAAAAAGGTAGTACCTAGAGTTGTTAAAATGGTACCCAAGGTAGTTAACGCCGCTAAGAATAAAGCTAAAAAAGTCATATCAAAAGTAGTAAAAAGTGTCCCGCGGGTTGTAAACGCTGCAAAGGCGAAGATTAATAAGACAGCAAAAGCCACAGCAAAAAAAATAAAAAAAGTAGTAAAGAAAACAGCTCAAGGGGTAAAGCAGAAAGTTCAAAAACAATTAAAAGAAGTTTCCCAGAAAAATGAGCGTATTGTAAACAAAGTCAAAGCAGCATGGCAACAAACTGCCTCAGGGATTAAAAGGGGAACTGTGACAATTGGGGCAAAAGGTTTTAATAGCTCAAATAGCTTTAAGATGCTAGACTTTGTACTTCAAGCTAGGCGCGCTGTTGTAGAAGAATATCCCATTCTTAATTTTCCAGGAAGTTGTTTAAAAGATGTTGTAAATGTTGTAAAAACAGGCATAGTAGAAGGCTCACAAAGCGCAGGGAAATTTATATATGATAAGAAAATACCAGGTGTTTCAGATTTTGTAGGTGCATTAACAGATGTACGTCCAGAAAATGCTGAAAGTAACATTTTTACTGTAGCTGGGGCCTTTACAAAAGGCGTAGTTGCAGATGGATTAGGCGGCACAGTAGAGGGCATCGTTGATTTAGCCGTAGACCCTGTCGCTGCTATAGAGGGCGTTACTAAAATGCTTGCTTATCCTGAAGAAACACTACCTGCCATATGTGAGGGTGTTAAAGAATTCTGGGATAAAAAAGTTGTAAATGGCTCTCCAGAAGATAGGGCTAATATAGTAGGACAAGCTGCATTTGAAATAGCCTCCTGGTTCGTAGGCGCCGGAGAAGCCAAAACAGCAGCTAATGCTGGTAAAGCTGCAGACAAGTTAGCAGATACAGCCAAAGTAGTTGATAAAATAACAGATGTGGCTAAAACAGCAGATAAGGCAGCCGATTTATCGAGGGTCACTTCAAAGACAAAACTTCTAGATAAGCTCCCTAGCACAACAGCCTTAAAAAATGCAGGTAAAAATTTAGCTAAGAATCTAGATGATATGGCCAATAAGGCGACTAAAAAGCTAGGTAAAATAGCAGATAAAGCAACTCAAAAACTAGATAATGCAGCAGGTAAGGCAACTAGCCAATTAAAGAATCTTGCACTTAAGAAAAATGAACTGGTTACTAAGGCAAGTGACAAGTTAGGCGATATGGCAATGGAAGGTGGCAAGAAGCTAGGAGATACCATTGATCAAATGCGCCATATCATGAACCAACTTACCCCACAACCAGCATTGGCCATGGCCGGTGTTGGAGAATTAGATGATATAGGCAGGACAGGGGATAAAATACAGGATATTATTAAAAGAACCTTGAAAATAGATAAATCTGAAGCAGGCAGCGGCGTTAAAATTAGTGGTGCAGCAAAAGAAGAAGTTATTGAAGATATAAAAGCTGTAGAAGAAAAAGTAAGTAAGGCATTAGATGATGTTGCAGAGGGGGCGGCAAAAGCTGAAAAAGCTATATCAAGAATAGATGAAATAGAAGTAAAATTTAATTATAAGTCTAAATATAATGAAGCTGAATTCGCAAGACAATTAGCTGACCAAGAAGCTGGTATGAATAAATTAACAGTTGATGAGTATTTAAAGAATAGGGAAAGATATATCGCTGAAGGTAGAGCAATTGAAGGCAATGTAGCACAGCAAGCAGCTAGAAAAGAAGCACAGGCTCAAAAAATAGCTGAGTTACGTAAGAATGGTCTTTCATATAGTGAAGCTAAGAAACAAGCTGAAGAATGGTTAAAATCTCAAGCTGCATTACACAATCCTGACCAAATTGCAGGTGGTAATCCACTAAATATAGGTGGTATGGGAGATAGTAAGATTAATTCATCAATAGGTTCTCAATGGAAATATAGAATTGATGAAGTTGATGAACAAATAATGACTGAAGCAGAAAGAAAATCAAAATATTTAAATGTAAAATTAAAGTATTAGGAGGTAACTATGAAATATAAGGTTTTAGAGGACTTTAAAAATTATGAAGAAGTAGAACAAGACGTTATAAGTTTATATAACAATAAAATTCCTAAAAAGTTATTAGATATTTGGAAGGAATATGGTTTTGGAAGCTTTATGGATAATTATATTAAAATAATCAATCCAAATGAATATAAGGAGTTGTTAGATGATTCATATTTTAGAGGAAAGGAATCTATTCCAGTAATGCTTACAGGATTTGGAGATATAATAACTTGGGAGAAAAATAGATACTTAGGTATTGTTAAATATCGTAAAGGAACATTTGATATTATTGAAGATGGATTTGAATACTTTTTAGATGATATAATGGACGCTGAATATGTAAGAGATTTTCTTGATAATTCACAATATAAGGAAGCTATAATTAAGAATGGTGAACTTAATTTTGAAGAATGTTTTGGATATGTACCTTTACTAGGACTAGGAGGCAGTGAAAAAGTAGAAAATTTAAAAAAGGTAAAAATAAAAGAGCATATAGAATTAATTACACAAATGGTAGGTAAAATTAAATAATAAAAATTTGTAACTGTTCAGCCACAGGCTGAATAAATATATTTTTTACTGTGGATAAAC
>USPX01000081.1 GCA_900556665.1 uncultured Eubacteriales bacterium | reverse complement strand
AGAGAGCATGCACCAATAGCAATAAAAGAAAGTGGAATTAGTTGTGTTATAGCATCCACATTTGCAAGAATTTTTTACAGAAATGCAATTAATATTGGACTTCCAATCTTAGAATGTGAAGCAGCAGCAGAAGGTATTCAAAAAGGTGATGAAGTAGAAGTTAACTTTGATACAGGTGTAATTACAAATGTAACAAAAGGTGAGACATATAAAGCGCAACCATTCCCACCTTTCATGCAAGAAATTATTAAAGCAAATGGGCTTATTAATAAAATTAAAGCCAATCAATAAAAAGTAATTTATGAGGGGAGATAAGGAAAATGGATTATAGAATCGTTACATTACCTGGTGATGGTATCGGACCTGATATTGTAAAAGAAGCTGTTAAAGTATTAAAACAAGTAGGTAAGGTTTATGGACATAACTTTACTTTTGATGAACAACTTATAGGTGGTAGTGCCATTGATCAGGCTGGCACATCACTTCCACAAGCAACAGTTGACGCATGTCAAAATGCCGATGCAGTATTACTTGGAGCTGTAGGTGGACCTAAATGGGATAAACTCCCTAATGGAGATCGCCCAGAAAAAGGACTTTTAGGTATTCGTCAGGCACTTAAATTATTTGCTAACCTTCGTCCTGCAGTACTTTTTTCACAACTTAAAGACGCAAGTCCAATTAAAGAAGAAATTATTGGAGATAGCCTTGATATCCTTATTGTAAGAGAGCTTACAGGTGGAATCTACTTCGGTGAAAGACAAAAAGTAGTATGCGAAGAAGACGATAGCAAAACATTTGCTTCTGACCTTGAAAAATATTCAGTAGCAGAAATTGAAAGAATCACAAGAGTTGGTTTTGATGCTGCTATGAAACGTAATAAAAAAGTTTGCGTTGTAGATAAAGCTAACGTACTTGAGTCTTCTAGACTTTGGAGAGAAGTAGTTGCAAGAGTTGCAGCAGATTATCCAGAAGTCACATATTCTCATATGTATGTAGATAATGCAGCAATGCAACTTGTTGTAAATCCAAAACAATTTGATGTAATTATCACATCTAATATCTTTGGAGATATCCTTTCTGATGAAGCAAGTATCATTACAGGTTCAATTGGTATGCTTGCCTCAGCTTCACTTAGAGAAGGTAGCTTTGGACTTTATGAACCAAGTCATGGTAGTGCACCAGATATCGCAGGCCAAAATAAAGCGAACCCACTTGCTACAATTCTTTCAGCAGCTATGCTTCTTCGTTATTCATTCAGTCTTGAAAAAGAAGCAAAAGCTATTGAAAATGCTGTATCAGCAGTACTTGATGCAGGCTACAGAACAGGTGATATTATGAGTGATGGTATGAAGCTTGTTGGGACTGTAGAAATGGGTAACTTAGTTGTAGAAGCTATTAAATAGTAGTTTATCTTTAACTAGATGAGGGATAGAGATGGAATATCGAGAAGTAACTATTGGAGATGCTAAGGCAGTTTTAAGATATAAAGAGCAAATTTTCGATGAAAGTGAATTTTTATCTAAAACAAGTAATGATTATGATGCCAGTATAGATGATGAGGCTGCTGGCATTATAAAAGCCCTACATGCCACCAATACATTGACATGGCTTGCTGTAGAAAATGATGAGATTGTTGGTTTGTTAAATATTAGACCCTATGAAGCTAGTCGTCATAAAGATAATGCCACACTAGGGATTACAGTTAAAAAGGCTTATTGGTCAAAAGGAATAGGCAGAAGACTTATGAATAAAGCCATAGAGTTCTTTGATGAATCGTCTCTGCACCGATTAGAGATTATGGTTGTAAAGGATAATGAAAGAGCTGTGCATTTATATAGAAGTCTTGGCTTTGAAGAAGAAGGTACTTTAAAAGAGTTCCATAGAATTGATGATAAGTATTATGATGTGCTTGTCATGGCAATTGTAAAAAATGATAAGTGGAAAGTAAGATATAATCTATAAAGAAATGAGGAGTAACCATGAATAGTGATCGTGTAAAAGTTGGACCAGGTAGAACACCACATCGCTCTTTATTTAAAGCAATGGGGTATATTGATGAAGAAATCGAAAAACCATTAGTTGCCGTTGTAACAGCTAAAAGTGAAATCGTACCAGGACATTCACATCTTGATAAAATTTCAGAAGCTGTAAAAACAGGTATTCGCCTTGCAGGTGGTACACCTATTGAAATTCCTGCTATTGGTGTATGTGATGGTATTGCTATGGGACACCAAGGCATGAAATATTCTCTTGTAACAAGAGAACTTATTGCAGACTCTATCGAATGTATGGCAACAGCACATGCTTTCGATGCTATGGTACTTGTACCAAACTGTGACAAAATCGTACCAGGTATGTTAATTGGTGCTGCAAGAATGAACCTTCCAACAGTACTTGTAAGTGGGGGCCCAATGCTTGCTGGTAATGTAAATGGTAGAAAGTCTAACCTTTCAGTAACATTTGAAGCAGTAGGTGCTTACACAGCAGGTAAAATTACAGAAGAAGAACTTAAAGAATTTGAAGATCATGCATGTCCAGGGTGTGGTTCTTGCTCAGGTATGTATACAGCTAACAGTATGAACTGTATGTGTGAAGTACTTGGTATCGCACTTCCAGGAAACGGTGCAATCCCAGCAGTATATGCAGATAGAATTCGTCTTGCAAAATACGCAGGTATGGCCGTTATGAATATGCTTGAAAAGGATATTAAAATTTGTGACATCTTAAATGATAAAGCATTCCACAATGCTTTGACAGTAGATATGGCACTTGGATGTAGTACAAATACAATGCTTCACCTTCCAGCTATTGCCCATGAAGCAGGGGTGGCACTTAACTTAGATATGGCTAATGAAATTTCAGCACATACACCAAATCTTTGTCATCTTGCACCAGCTGGGCCAACACATATGGAAGACCTTCACTTTGCAGGTGGTGTACCAGCAGTTATGAAAGAACTTACTAAGAAAAATCTCTTAGATACAACTCTTATGACTGTAACAGGTAAAACAATTGCTGAGAACCTTGAAAAAGTAGTGAACAAAAATCCTGAAATTATCCGTCCTATTGAAAATCCATATAGTGAAACAGGTGGCATCGCAGTACTTCGTGGTAATCTTGCAAAAGATACATGCGTTGTTAAACGTTCAGCTGTAGCACCAGAAATGCTTGTAAACCGTGGCAAAGCAAAAGTGTTCAATAGTGAAGAAGAAGCAACAGCAGCTATTTTAGGTGGTAAAATCGAAAAAGGTGATATTGTTGTTATTCGTTATGAAGGACCTAAAGGTGGTCCAGGTATGAGAGAAATGCTTGAACCAACATCTTGTATTGCAGGTATGGGACTTGATAAAGATGTAGCACTTATCACAGATGGACGTTTCTCAGGGGCAACAAGAGGAGCTTGTATTGGACACGTTTCACCAGAAGCTGCTGAAGGCGGACTTATTGCATTTGTAGAAGATGGTGACATCATTAGTATTGATATGAATGCATGTACAATTGAGCTTGAAGTTGATGAAGAAACAATCGCTAAAAGACGTGCAGCTTGGATGAAACCAGAGCCTAAAGTAAAAACAGGTTACTTGGCACGTTATGCAAAACTTGTAACATCAGCTAACACTGGAGCTATTTTTAAAGCATAAAGAAGTAGGGGGAAATAAAGATGAAGATAAATGGATCTCAGATACTTATTGAATGTTTAGTAGAACAAGGTGTGGATACTGTTTTTGGGTATCCAGGTGGGCAAGCATTAAATATTTATGATGCACTCTATAAAAATAGTGATCGTATTAAACATATTTTAACTTCTCATGAACAAGGTGCTTCTCATGCCGCTGATGGTTATGCAAGAGCAACTGGTAAAGTTGGAGTATGTATTGCAACATCAGGCCCAGGGGCAACAAATTTAGTAACTGGTATTGCAACAGCTTATATGGATTCTATCCCAATGGTAGCTATCACAGGCCAAGTACCTAATGCGCTTATAGGAAAAGATAGTTTCCAAGAAGTTGATATTACAGGTATTACAATGTGTATTACAAAACACAATTTCATTGTAAAAGACATAAAAGATTTAGCAAGCACAATCAGAGAAGCATTCTACATTGCTAAATCAGGTAGACCAGGTCCAGTTCTTGTGGATATTCCAAAAGATGTAACAGCAGCAGTTTATGAATATGAACATGAAATGCCAGCTAGTGTACAACGTCAAATAGATACAATTTCACAAGCAGATATCCAAAGTGTGGCTGAACTCATTAAGGCAGCTGAAAAACCATTTATCTATGCTGGTGGTGGTATTATAAGCAGTGATGCAAGTAAAGAATTACTTGCTTTTGCAGAAAAAATCAGTGCCCCAGTTACTACTTCTTTAATGGGACTTGGTGCATTCCCAGAAACACATAAACTTGCAACAGGTATGGTAGGAATGCATGGTAGCAAAGCTTCTAACTTAGGTGTTACAAACTGTGATTTACTCATTGGTTTAGGTGCTAGATTTAGTGATCGTGTTATCAGTGATGTTAGTAAATTTGCACCACATGCTAAGATTGTGCATATTGATGTAGACCCAGCTGAAATCGGTAAAAATGTAAGAACAGATGCTTCTATCGTAGGGGATGTGAAAGAAATCTTAAATATGATTCTTCCACTTGTACCACGTAAAGAAAATGAGAATTGGCTTGAACAAATCCAAACATGGAAAGATGAGTTCCCATATAATTATCAAGATGGTGATAATTTAAGACCACAATTTATTATGAATAATATTTATGACCAAACAAATGGTAAAGCTATTATTACAACAGAAGTTGGTCAACATCAAATGTGGGCAGCACAATTCTTCAAATATACAATGCCACGTACTTTCATTAGCTCAGGCGGTCTTGGTACAATGGGATATGGTACAGGGGCAAGTATAGGGGCTCAAATTGGTAGACCAGATGTACCTGTTGTGCATATTGCAGGAGATGGTTCATTCCGTATGAACTGTAATGAACTGTCAACTATTGCACATTATGATGTACCAGTCATTATCATTGTTATGAATAATACAACTTTAGGTATGGTAAGACAATGGCAAACAGCTTTTTATGAAAAACGTTATTCACAAACAACACTTGATCGTGGACCAGACTTTACACTTTTAGCAGAAGCATTTGGGGTAAAAGGTTACACAATACATACACAAGAAGAATTTGCAAATGCTTTTGAGGAAGCACTTAAATCGCATAAACCAGCAGTATTAAATTGCTTTATCGATATAGATGAAAAAGTATTACCAATGGTTGCACCAGGTGCTGCAATTGATAATTTAATTTTAGACTAATAAAGTAAAAACATAGCAATTATTATGTAAATGATAATAATTGCTATATTTTTTTGCTTAAAAAGTATGTTTTGAGGGTTATAAAATATAAAAAAGTTGAAATAAAATGGGAAAAATAGTATACTATGTAAGTAAATATTAAAAATAGAGGGGAATTATAATGGAGTTAGTAGAAATGCAGCAATTTGATTTAAAACGAGTTAATTTGTTTAATGTACGTATAGTATGGATTAGTTGTATTGTATTATTTGGACAACATTTATTAGGAGGGGGGAATATTTTCTTTTATATTCTAATTTTCATACTACCAGCTTTAGATAGCATCCTTTGTAGGATAGATAAAATTAGTAATGAAGCAAAGGGGATAATAATACCTTTATTATCGTGTATTATGTCATTAATAATAAACTATATACAAGGTGGAGTAATAGAAATTATAATAGTATTATTAGCAACAGCAGGTATGTCAGCTATGTATTTTAATCCTAAGGGGCATATAATTTTTAGTATACTTTTAAATATTTTAATTATAGGATGTGGGTTGATTATACCAATACCTATAATGGGGCCTACAACGACACAACTAGGTTTCCTACCAGCATTATTACGATTAAATCTAGGACTTATGATATTATATGTAATTACCAAATGGGGAAGAGAGCATATGGAGTATAGTAAGACTATGGTTATGGAAACTCGAGGTTTATTAGAAAAGTTACAATGTACAATGGATGGCATTACAAGCTATACAGAAATTCTAAATGATAATTTACATGAAGTAAATGACAAAATGAATGATACAGCCCTAGCAAATGAGAATGTAACAGTAGCGATGAGTCAAACAACACAGGGAATGAAAGTGCAAGAAGAGCGCGTTATGAGAGTTGTTAATTTAGTAGGCAATACTAAAAATACAGTAGATCAAACAAAAGAAGTTTCAGAGCTTCTAGATAATATTACAAAACAAGTGAATGAAGAAATTGAACAGAATTTAGTGACAATTAATGAGATGAGTAATCAAATGCTTACTATTAATGGTGCTATTGAAGCAGCTGTTGAAACTGTTGGGGAATTAGAAAGTAATATGGATAAAATCACAGAGTTTTTAGAAAGTATTACAGATATAGCAGGTCAAACAAATTTATTAGCACTTAATGCATCTATTGAAGCAGCACGTGCAGGAGAAACAGGTAAAGGTTTTACTGTTGTAGCAGAAGAAGTTAAGAAATTAGCAGAAGAAAGTGAAGAAATTTCGAAGGATATCAAATATATTATTGAAACAATTAAAAGTAAGACAATCGAAACAAAAGAAAAAGTTAAAATAGGTAGTGCTGCAGTAGAAAAAGGCCAGCATTCAGTTCAAAATGTAAATAATACTTTTAAACATTTAACGGAATCTATGGATATTTTAAGTGCGCAAATTACAACAGAAGTTAAAGATATTACAATTATTTTAGGATTATTAGAAGAAATGCAAGGAGAAGCAGAAGAATTAACAGCTATTACAGAGGAGCATAGTCAAGGGGCTGAAGCAGTTAATCAAGCTGTACATATACAAAATAATCATATTAATGAAATTAATATGAAGTTACATGAAATCAAAGATGTAAGCGAACAATTAAGAAAAATGACAGTATAGATTTAATAAGTGGCTATTAATGTGAGAGAAATGTCTATCATGTTAATAGCCACTTTGTCTTAAAATATATGTTAATGAATATAATGTAATATGGAAATATAAAATGTTAAAGTTGTATTAGGAAGGTAGGTGGTGGCATGAAAAATGAATTAAAGTATTTTGAAGGCTGTCTTTTAGGGGGAGCTATAGGTGATGCATTAGGGGCACCTGTAGAGTTTAGACGTTATGAACAAATTATAGAGGAGTATGGAGAAGAAGGGGTTACAGAACTTATAGCAGCACCAGGAGGGAAAGAGGCACTTATTACAGATGATACACAAATGACAATGTTTACTGTAGAAGGGATTCTAAGAAGTATTACAAGGGCTAAAAGAAAAGGTATTGCTTGGGATAAAAGTGATATTACACATACGATGTTTAGAGCTTATTTAAGATGGCTATATACCCAAGGCCTAAATACACCACATTGGGCAGAAAAAGATTACGATGGTTATCTAGTTAGACTCAAAAAGTTACATGCCTATAGAGAAGCAGGGATTACAAGTATTACAGCACTGGGGAAAGGGATTAAGGGTAGCGTAGCTCATCCAATTAATGATAGTAAAGGGTGTGGTGGCTTAATGCGCATTGCACCTATTGGGTTAGTTAAACTTAATGAAGATGTTTTTGAGATAGGGTGTGAAGTAGCGGCAATTACCCATGGAGGGCCTTGTGCCTATTTGCCAGCTGGCACATTAGCCATGATTATTAATGAGCTTTTAAAAGGGGTAGAAATAACTTATGCCATAGAAAATGCTGTACAGCGTCTAAGACTAGAACCTGAAAGTAAAGAATGTGTAGACGTTATAGAGAAAGCTTTGGTTTTAATAGAAGAAGATGAGATTACAAGGGAGAAAATAGAAAGTTTAGGTGAAGGAATTTTTGCCCATGAAGCTTTGGCTATGGCCTTATATATTGCAGGAAGTACGATAAGGCATACTAAGGGGGATAGGAAAGATATAAAGGTGGCCCTTTGTAAAGCAGTTAATCATAGTGGTGGCAGTGACATTGTAGGGGCTATTACAGGACAATTGTTAGGGGCATATTATGGCATAGAAAAAATGGAAAATTTATTTGAAGTACCTGTGGAATTAGAAAAGGAAATTAGAGATTTAGCAAGAGATCTATATACATTATATGAAGATACACCAGGCTGGCTTAAAAAATATCCAGCTTGGTAGAAAGATAAAACCCTGCTAGTGGAAATTGAGATTTCGCCAGCAGGGTTTTG
>USPX01000080.1 GCA_900556665.1 uncultured Eubacteriales bacterium | reverse complement strand
ACATATTCTCTAGATTTAAATGCATTAGTAGGTGTGTCGATGGCTTTTGGATTAAAAGAAGAAATAGAAGATGAATTTATTAGAAACCCTCCTTTAGCATTAGAGGGTTTAAGAAGAGGGGCAAATAAATTTGTTTTATTTTGTGAAGGGGGACAAACGAAAGTACCTCATAATATGAATAGTATATATTCCTTATTAGAAGGAAGTATTTATAATGTTACATTACCAGAATTATATGCCTTTCACCCTAAAATATGGGTCTTGAAGTATGTTAATAAAATAAGTAAAGGCGCTGTCTATCGTTTAATTGTTTTAAGTCGCAACCTTACCTTTGATAGAAGTTGGGATTTGGCTGTAGCTTTAGATGGAGAATTAAGTCAGGCGAAAAAAAGAAAAAATATACCGCTTATAAAATTCCTAAATACTCTATTAGAATTTATACCGGATGAGCAGGCAGAAAAGAAAGAACAGATGCAGCAACTTATAGAAGAAGTAAGTTATGTGGCCTTTGATCCTAGAAGAGGAGAATTTACAGACTTTGCATTTTGCCCACTAGGAATAGGTGTAAAGAATGAGTTTGAAAAGGAGATATTTGAGCCATATGATGAGTTACTTATTGTTTCACCTTTTTTGGGGAAGAGAAAATTAGATAGGTTTAATGATTGTGGTAAATCAGGAGCTAAGAAAACACTCATTACAAGGCGTAAAGAGATTGAGAAACTTACCCCTAATTTAATAAGAGATTTTAAGACATATGTTTTAAGTGAAACAGTAATAGATGGAGAAGAAATGTTAAGTGAAGATGGTAATGAAGATACAGTTCAAAAACAGGATATTCATGCCAAGATGTATGTAGTTAAGAAGGACGGGAAACATACTTTTTACATAGGTTCAGCTAATTGTTCTAATAATGCTTTTAATGGTAATATGGAGTTCATGTTAAAACTAGAGTATCAAAAGAGGGGATTTTCTATTGATAAACTGCTAGGAGATTTATTTGGTGATAAAGAAGAAAAGAATCCATTCGAAATTGTAACACAAGTGCCAAACCAAGTAGAAGGTGAAGAGAATATTGAGGAAAAATTACAGAGGGCTATTAAAAAATTATGTTCAGAAGTAAATGGGGCATATGTGGTTAAAAAAGGAACAGAGTATATTTTACATATTTTATTTAATACAGTGCCTGAGGGCGTTGAACTGACAATTTCACCATTACAAAGTACTAAGGAGCAATTAGTTTGTGAAGAAACGATTATTAAAGGACTTAGTTTAAGAGAGTTAGGAGCCCTTTATAAAGTTAAAGCAAGGCAAGGAGAAGCTGAGATACAACGTATTATAAAAATAGAGACAAGTAATATTCCTAAAGAAAGAGATAATGAGATTTTCAAGGACGTTATACAGGATAAGGAAAAGTTCTTTAGATATATCTCAATATTACTTTCAGATGATTTTTTAGCCACGATTGTAGAGGAAATATTACAAAGACAGGAATTAGGTAAGGGTAAGTGGCAAAGTTATGAAAGTGAAATACCTGTTTTATATGAAAAAATGTTAAATGTTATGGTACATAATCCTCAGAGTTTAAGCGATATAGGGGAAATTATGAAGATGCTACAAGGCAATGATATTGTACCTGATGATTTTACTAAGCTTTATGAAACCTTTAAGGCAGCGGAAAAGAAGGTGAAGAGATGCAAATAGATTTTACACAAAGAGAAGCACAAATACTAAAGAGTTTGAAAGATTTTCAAGTAGCAACAGTTGAGCGAGTTGAGGAACTTTTTAATAACAAGCACTATACAAGAGTACTTGTCGCAGATGAAGTAGGACTAGGGAAAACCTTGATTGCCAAAGGTGTTTTAGTGAAGTTAGTAAACCATAAAAAAATGCATTCAGATGATACATTATTTAAAGCTGTATACATCTGTTCTAATCAAAATATTGCAGGTCAAAATTTAAGGAAGCTTAAATTAGATGAAAGTATGGAGGTAGAGAACATTTCAGAGACACGTCTTTCTATGCAACATTTAAAAGTATTTGAGGATCAGTATGATGAAGAGCTAAAGAAGCAATATGTACAGCTCACACCACTTACACCCCAAACTTCTTTTCAACTAACAAATGGGAGTGGGACAGATAAAGAGCGTGCTTTAATTTATGCGATTTTAAAACGTTATAAGTCTTTAAGAAATTATAGTGAGGAGCTAGAAGAGTTTTTAAGAAATGGCGCTACTAGAGGATGGAACGGTTGGGTCAGAGAAGAGTATGAACGTAGAGTTGTAGCATGTAATAAGATTAGTAAAAAAGAATATCTTAGGGTCATGCTAGAAAAGGTAGAAACTTACTTTGAAAATAATCCAGATTTACTAAATGCATTACGTAATGAATGTAAGAAGATTAGAAAGTGCCAGGAAAGCAGCTCTAGGGAACGCAATCAAATTATTCGGAAGTTACGCCAAATGATGGCACAGATAAGTGTAGAATTAATGACACCAGATTTAGTGATTATGGATGAATTTCAACGTTTTCCTGAGTTATTAGATACAAAACAAGAAGGTGAAATGGCCATACTTGTAAAGAGATTTTTAAGTAATGCTGCTCATGCTGATAAAGTAAAAGTAATGTTATTATCAGCAACCCCTTATAAGTTGTACTCTACATTAGAAGAAATTAATAGAGATAGTGAAAGTAGTCATTATGAAGAGTTTATTCGCGTTATGAACTTCTTGTTTGAAGAAAATACAGCAGAATTTAAGAAGTTTAAAACCATATGGGAGGATTATTCCTTTTCACTTTCACAAATTACAACAGATAATATTGCTATGATTTATAGTCAAAAGAAGAAGGCGGAGGAGCAACTTTATAAAGGGATTTGTAGAACAGAGCGGATGTTAATTAAAGGTGCAGATACGCTTATAGAGACAAATCGAGAAACATTAGAAGTGACTACAGAAGATATATTAACTTATAGTGATGCAAGTTTATTTCTAGAAGAAATAGGCCTAAATGAAAAAGTACCTGTAGAATATGTGAAATCAGCACCGTATATAATGTCTTTTATGGAGCAGTATAAAGTTAAGAAAAATATTGAGCAATATTTCAAAGATAATAAGGATCATAAAGTGAATATTAAGCGAGCAAACTTACCACGGCTATGGCTAGACAAAAAAACGATAGCAAATTATGAGGAAGTTAAAGAAAATAATGCACGTTTTACGAAGTTAAAGCAGATAGCATTTGCACAAAATGCAGCGCAATTATTATGGGTACCACCAGCTAAGCCTTATTATCAATTTGCAGGATGTTATAAAGGATGTGAGAACTTCTCTAAGCTACTGGTATTTTCTAAGTGGGAAATGGTGCCTAGAGCTATTGCTGCCCTTCTTTCTTATGAGGCAGAACGCTTAACCATAGGTGAACTCATTAAAATAGCAGCTAAAAAAGATGAGCAAACTAAAAAATTAAGAAATGGTGTGATCACTACTATAAAAGAGAAAAAGGCTAGAGAATACTTTGCTAAGAAGCGTTATCCTTATGCAACTTTAAAATACAGAACAGAAAAAGAAAATGAAGTGAGTATGACAGCCTTTACTTTATTATATCCTTCAGTAACTTTAGCAAGACTTTTTAATCCCATAGGAGTAGTAAATAGAAACCTTTCATTAGAAACTTTAAAAGAAGAACTTAAGCAAAAGATTGAAGTTTTACTACAGGAAATTCAATGTATCCCTAGAGTAACAACAGATGAAGTATCTAAAAAGAATATAAAGGGAGATGAAAGATGGTATTATATGGCCCCCTTACTTTTAGATGCTAAAGAAAAAGCAATTCGTGAATGGTTTGAGTATCCAGACGGCAAAGAAATAGATGATTTAAGTAGAGATGATCAAGAAGATAATCTAGAGGAAGCAGAAAAAGCTGAACGAAGGGCAGAAAAAAGTGCCTATAATAAATATTTTAGACAGTTAAAAGAGGCTATAACCTATAAAGATAATATGACATTAGGTCAAGTGCCAAATGATTTAGTTGATGTACTTATTTATATGATATTAGGATCACCAGCAATTTGTAGTTTACGAATGCTAGGTATAGATACGGGGGATGCAGTACCTTGTGCTGTAAGGCTAGCAAAAGCATTAGTAAATCGTTTTAATACACCAGAAGCTACGGCAATTATCAAATTAGCCTACAGAAGACAAAAAAGAGAAAGACCTTGGGAAGCTGTTTTAAAATATGGCATGGATGGTAATATGCAGGCGATGCTAGATGAGTACGCCTATTTGTTAAAAGAAGCAGAAGGTATAACGACAACACTTACAGCTAATCAAAATAAAAAGCTTATAGATCATATTATTGAAGCATTAAAGACTAATACGGCAAGCTATCAGGTAGATACATATAAAAACTTTAAAGCTAGAACAGTAGATAATAGTAAAGCGGAAAAAATGAAAATGCGTTCTCACTTTGCAGTGGGATTTTATGATACTTCTACTCAAGATAAAACAGTGCAACGTAAAGAAAGTTTAAGGTTAAGTTTTAATTCGCCTTTTAGACCATTTATACTAGCTACTACATCGATAGGTCAAGAGGGATTAGACTTCCATAATTATTGTAGAAAAATCATGCATTGGAACTTACCAAGCAATCCAATAGATATTGAACAAAGAGAAGGCCGCATCAATCGTTATAAATGTTTAGCAATCCGTCAAAACATTGCACAGCAATATAGTAATATAGTATTTCATAATAATATATGGGATGAAATGTTTCAGGCTGCTGCTAAAGATAAAAAAGAAGGAGACTGCGAATTAGTACCTTATTGGTGTACACCACAAGCACATCAAATTCAAATTGAACGTATTGTACCAATGTATCCTTATAGTAAAGACTGTGCTAAATATGAAAGACTTATAAAAATCCTTTCCTTGTATCGTATTAGTTTAGGACAAGCAAGACAGGAAGAGCTATTAGAATACTTATTTAGTACAGATATAGAGCAAGAAAAATTAGAAGAATTATTTATGAATTTGAGTCCTTTTTATAAAAAAGAATAGGGACTCTCATTTTTAATAACATATATAAGGGTGTAGAGACAACACCAATACCAAGATAGCAATGCTAGAAGGCTTTACTCATAAACCCGCGGCACGAGATCTAACACATTTTAGGTGAGCACTATCAGAACCAACGGCAGCGACGATGCCAGACAGCTCAGCTTAGTACGGTTACAGTGAAAATTTCTACACCAACCAAAAACAAATTGCTTTAAAACAGATGGCCTTAATTACTTGGCAGGATCCAAACTTTAGCAAAGCTTATAAGCAGTTTGCTAGAGTATAACATGTTAGCAAGTAAAAGAGGTTAGCCTCCCCCTTCATCTGATCCTTGTAAAATAGATATTGCGAAGTAACCTTACCAATACTTAAGAAACTATAAAGCATCGGGAGGCTATTTATAGTGGCATTATGCTTAGAAGAAGCCCATATTTGGCTGCGACTATTTTTAAGAAAAGTAAGGTGACTAAGTGATAAATAGAGACAAGGGCAGGGGAGGCAAACAAAAACTAACAGAGGGGCTGTTACACTAAAGGAAATTAGTGTGCAGCCTCTTTTTTCTATTTAAAATGAAATAATCAGGCTTCGAAGAACCTGGCTATTGGTGTAAAATACGAATATAACCTATATAGTATTATGTAAATGAGATTATTCATAATAAATATTTGAATTAAGTAATTTAGACTACAGTGTAATCAAGCGTAAAAAGGATAGGTTAAATATGCTTGATGAAGAGGTACAACAAGAATAGGGAGAAATAAGATGGCACAAGATAAATGGAATAAATCCCAACGTATGCTGACTATTTTAAATATCCTTACATCAGGGAAAAAGGTTTCAAAAATAGAATTAGCAAATAGATTTAAAGTAGATGAACGCTCAATTCAACGTGATATATCAGATTTAAATCGATATTTAGCAGAATCAGAAGATGTGATTCAAAGGGAAATTACATATAATGTACAGCAAAAAGTTTATGAAATCAGTGGAGGTGTAGAAGAGCCTTTAACAGATGGTGAACTCTTTGCTTTGGTGAAAATTCTTCTAGAGAGTAGAGCACTCGTTAAAGAAGAAATGGATGGCATTATTAAAAAGCTTACGCAATATAGTCAAGAACAAAATCAGCAGGAAATTAGTGATTTTATTTTAAATGAACAATATCATTATCAGCCATTGCAGCATAAGAGACCGCTAGTTGATATGCTTCTTAACTTTATGGCATATATTAAGCAGCAAAAGAAGATTAAGATTAGTTACATACGCCAGGATCAAAAGGTGGTAGAACGCACCATTATACCACTTAATATCATGTTTTCAGAGTATTACTTTTATCTAGCAACATATACCCGTGAAGATGCTACTATGCCAATTATGTATCGACTGGACCGTATTTTAAACTATGAAGCATTAGAAGAAACGTTCCGCATTAACTATGCAACACGTTTTGAAGAGGGCGAATTTAGAAAGCGTATTCAGTTTATGTATCCAGGGAATTTGATGCGTATTAAACTGAAATTCTGGGGGGCTTCATTGGAGGCACTTCTGGATAGGCTACCAACAGCTAGGGTGATTGAACAAGATGAAACGTCAACTACTGTTCAAGTAGAAGTCTATGGACCAGGTATAAAAATGTGGATTCTCAGCCAGGCTGATAGAATAGAAGTTTTAGAACCAGTTAGTTTAAGAGAAGAAATGAAAAATACAATCTTAAATATGGCTAAAATCTATGGAGACTAAAAATAAAAAATAAAAATCATAAAAAAAGAAAACACCTAGACAATTTTTGTCTAGGTGTTTTCTTATAATAAGCCTGTACTTAAGAGCGGTTGCAGAGCGCAACACATACTAGAGACAAGTAACGGAGGACTAAACATGAAATTAGCAGAAGCATTAATCTTAAAAGAAGACTATAAGGAGAAAATTGAAGAATTAAAATATCGTCTCAATGATCAAGTGTTAGTGAGAGAAGGCGATAATACAGAATTAGGCACAATAGAATTACTAGATCGTATCGAAGAAGTCATGTCTAAATTACATCACTTAGAACGTCGCATTCACGAAGCATGTGTAAATGTAGCAATCGATGATGAACACACATTAAATGATATGGTTCAAGAACGTAATTACAAAAGAAAACAATATAGATTCTTATACCAACTCTTAATGAACATAAGCATTAGAAATCCAAAATTCACAAGACCAGAACTTAGATTTGTACCAACTATATCAGTAAAAGAACTTGAAGAAAAAGTAGATGCAGCTAAGAAAGAACTTAATGAGTTAGAAGGGTTCTTACAACGCATTAATTGGGAAGTTGAAGTATAGAAATAGATTAGGGGAGAGTGCACAAAGGAGTTGTTTATAGAACAGCTCCTATTATTGCATAACTTTTAGATTATATATAAAGATATATTCTTATATATAATTAATTGTGATAAAATTAAATGAAATAATCTTTTTGAAAAATTGAGTTGAGTTAGGGAGGGAGAATGAGGAACGGTAATAGCATAGGGCAATATACTGGAAAAAATACAAGAGCTAATAAAGATGTACAAGACTGTAAACCACTAAGTTTTATTAGAAAGTATAAGAAAGAAAAAGAAATTAAAGAATCAATAAACTTAGGAAAGTTTTTATTAGAACAGTACGACAATGTAAGATTTAATATGATTAATTATAAAAGTAATGTGTTAGATGAGATAATTGGAAAAGAAGTATCTACAGTGGAAAGGGTAACTTTTAATGCAATTAATCGGTATGCAAGAATATTACAAGAGTCTATGGAAAAAGAAAAACTTTTATCAAGTATGGGGTCTGAGGAGAGAGGCATTCAATTTAATGAAGTTAATCAACAGGCAAAAATATTACAAAGAACTATAGAAAGAGAAAAACTTTTAACAAGTGATGAAGCTGAGAATAACATTGTTGAATTTAATAAGATTAATTATAGAGATGCAATACTCAATGAATGTATAGGATGTCAGCTTGGTGAGTATGAAAGTAAACAATTTAATAGAGTTAATACAGCAAGTATGCAAATGAATGCAATTATAAATAATGTTTTAATAGGAGAAAGAAATGAGTAAGGACGCAGCAAACAGTATTCGAGAATACTTTAAAAATCAAAAAGCAAGTACCCATGCTATTTTAGGACATCCACTTCAACAGTGCAGTAAGGGGGCTAAATTAGCTTAT
>USPX01000079.1 GCA_900556665.1 uncultured Eubacteriales bacterium | reverse complement strand
TAATAAAATTTGATCAATACTACTTTGAGCCAATTGTTGATCCTCATAGTTATCTTCTTCAAAAATAGCTTCTCTTTTAAATCTTGTAGCGCCTTTTATAGACTCTTCAAAATTTATAATAGTTGGTACTACTTTAGCACTTGGTTCTACTACATTATTTTTCGCAAACTCTACCGCCTCTTCTAATTGTTTAGCTTGTACTGATTTTACAACTTCACCATTTACTAAACAATCATAACGTTTGCTACTTACCTGCATGGTGCTACCTAGTACTTCTTCTATCTTTCTTTGGTCTATCGTTTCTTCCTCTTTTTCAGTCAAAAACTTACCCATAGTTTGAAGCGTATTATAAATGTCATCTGTCAGTCTAATGCGTGGTTCTCTAGCTTCTACGCCGTGATCTTCTTCAGATGATAAAATTGCTTTTTCTTCTATTTTTTTATCATCATCTTCATCTAACATAGATAACTCTAATCTGCCTTGTCTTAAATAGTATTTATCAAATTTATTCATAATCTCCCCCCATGTGTACATCAATAAATTTTATTCTACTACTTCTACTTTTTCCTCAATAACTTTCCATAACTCTTCTTTCCCTTGTTTTGTCTCTGAAGAAAAAGCAATAAGTTTATCTTGAGGTGTTAAGCCTAACCCTTTACGAATTACAGATAAGTGTTTTTGCACTTGACTACGTTTAATCTTATCCATTTTAGTAGCTACTACGATTACTTCATCATGATAATGTGAAATCCAATCGTACATCATTTTATCATTTGCACCTACTTCGTGTCTGATATCAATTAAAAGAATGATTTTTTTAAGGTTTTCTCTCTCTTGAAGATATCCTTCAATAAGTTTACCCCATTTCTCTCTCTCTGCCTTAGACACTTTAGCGTAACCATACCCTGGTAAGTCTACAAACATATAAGTATCTTGAACTGAATAAAAGTTAATTGTTTGTGTTTTACCTGGCTGTGAACTTGTTCTAGCTAATGCTTTTCTGTTTAATAATGTATTAAGAAGTGATGATTTCCCTACATTTGATTTTCCTGCGAATGCGATTTCTGGCATTTCATGTACTGGGAATTGTGATGCTTTCCCTGCTGTAATAACCATTTCTGCTTTTGTTACGTTCATTTAATTTCTCCTTTATGCCGTCTCTTTTATGCAAATACATGTGCAAGTACATCATTCATAGTTGTAGCATAAACAATATTTAAGCCCTCTACAATGCTTGCATCCATTTCATCTACATTTTTCTTGTTTTGTACAGGTACAATGATTTCGTTAATATTAGCACGTTTTGCTGCCAACAACTTCTCTTTTAAACCACCAATTGGTAATACTCGTCCTGTAATTGTAATTTCACCTGTCATAGCTAAATTAGCTTTAACTGGTTTTTCTGTAAGTGCAGAAATCATAGCTGTTGCCATAGTGATTCCTGCTGATGGGCCATCTTTAGGTACTGCGCCTTCTGGAATATGGATATGTAAATCCTCTTTCTCATAAAAGTCCTCTGCCACCCCTAATTTATCCGCTTGTGAACGAATATAACTTACTGCGGCTTGTGCAGATTCTTTCATTACATCTCCTAATTTCCCTGTGAGTTGTAGGCGTCCTTTACCTTTCATACGACCAACTTCAATAGATAGTGTATCTCCACCAACGCTAGTCCATGCAAGACCTCTTACTATACCTATCTCAGGCTGTTCATTTTTCTTATCATAAGTATAAATAGGTGCTCCTAAATACACTTTTAACTTAGCTGGTGTAACTTGAACTGTTTCTACTTCGTTTTCAACCATTTCACGCGCTACTTTTCTACAAATCTTAGCAAGTGTTCTCTCAAGATTTCTAACACCAGCTTCTTTTGTATAGTTACTAATTAAATATAATATATTCGCTTTGCTAATTTTTACATTTTTAGTTGTTAACGCATGTTTTTTAAGTTGATTTGGTAATAAATACTTTTGCGCGATCTCTAACTTCTCTGCTTCTGTATAACTATTTACTTCAATTACTTCCATACGGTCAAGAAGTGGTTTTGGAATAGTTGATAAAGTATTTGCTGTTGTAATAAATAAAGTTTTTGATAAATCTAAAGGTACTTCTAAATAGTGATCTCTAAATGCATTATTTTGATTGCTATCTAAAATTTCTAAAAGCGCTGCTGCTGGATCCCCTTTAAAATCTCCTGACATTTTATCAATCTCATCTAATAGCATAAGAGGATTCATTGATTTTGCCTCTGTTAAGCCGTATACGAAGCGACCTGGAATAGCCCCTACATAAGTTCTTCTATGTCCTCTAATCTCAGCCTCATCACGTACACCACCTAAAGAAACGCGTACATAGTTTCTACCTGTTGCTTTAGCAATAGATTTGGCAATAGAAGTTTTACCTACCCCTGGTGGTCCTACTAAACAAATAATAGGTGGCTCACCATTTGGCGCAAGCTTCTTAACTGCTAAGTACTCAAGGACACGTTCTTTAACTTTCGTTAAACCATAGTGTTCTTTTTCAAGTACTGTAGAAGCCTTTTTAATATCTAAGTTTTCTTTAGTCTCTGTGCCCCATGGTAAATCTAATACTGTTTCAATATATCCTCTAATTGTACCACTTTCTGGTGATGCTGTAGCAGTTTTCTTAAGTCTATTGATTTCTTTTTCGATTTTAGTTCTAATTTCTTCTGGTAATTCAAGTGACTTAAGTTTAGCTTCATATTTATCTAAATCAGCTTGAAGCCCATCTTTATCACCTAATTCATCTTGAATAATCTTAATTTGTTCTCTTAAGAAGTACTCTTTTTGAGATTTATCAATGTTCTTTTTAACTTTAGTATAAATATCTTTCTGAATATCTAAAATATCAATCTCTGAATTTAAGATCTCAGCCACTTTATACATTCTTTCATTGAGATTTAAGCAACCTAATACCTCTTGTTTTTTCTCAACTTCTACAGGAATATGCCCAATCATAAGGTCAATCATTTCTACACTATCTTTAACCCCTAATATCCCATATAATACTTCATCTGTAATACGTGGGCTAAGTTCTGCATAACGCTCGAAAAGTTCACCTATTGTACGAAGTAATGCTTCATACTCTGTATCCATTACTTTTTCTTCTTTAATAATTTCAATGTTTGCCGATATATATTCCTCATCTGCAAGACTAAGCATTTTAGCACGTGCTCTTCCTTTTACAAGTATTTTAACTTGTCCTTCAGCAACCTTCACCATTTGCTTAATGTGTACAAGTGTACCTACTGTATATAAGTCTTCTTCTTTAGGCTCGTCTATGCTAGCATCTTTTTGTGCAACTACAAAAAGCATTTCATCATTTTTCATAGCTTCTTCAATAGCCTTTAATGATTTTGGACGACCTACATCAAAATGCATTACCATCTCTGGGAATACAGTAATCCCTCTAAGTGGTAATACCGGAATTTCATTTATTTCTTTATTCATATATCCACCCTCTTAATTTTTGCATTATTTCTACTTGGGCATTACAAGATTATATCCTCTTAAGCATGAATTGCACGATTTGCTGCATCTATAATACTTTCTCCGAAAACGTGTGTGATCATTTCCTCAACTGTTTCTACTGGTATGACATCTATATCTATTTCTTTGAATAATTCTTGCATATTATCTTTAGGAATAATTACTTTCTTAACGCCCGCTTCTTTGGCTGCCATAATTTTTTCATATACACCACCAACTGAGCAAACTAATCCTTGAATAGATACCTCACCTGTCATAGCCACTTCATTTGGAATAGGTTTATTAAATATGGCTGAATATAATGCACATAAAATAGCTATTCCAGCTGATGGACCATCTACAGGTAAACCCGAAGTAAAATTAACATGTAGTAAATATTCGTCTATATTTACATTATATCTCATTTCTAAAATTGTGAGTACATTTTCTATGGAATTTGCGGCCATACTTTTTCTCTTAGCTGTACTCGTACGCATTTTTAAATCTTCCTGTTCAATAATCCCAGTAACCTTTAGTTTACCACCTTTTTGCTTCATATGAAAAGCTATAGCTTCTATATCTAGCAAAAGTCCGGTATTTAATCCAGTAACAGCAAGTCCATTAACTTTCCCTATACTAGCTTTAGTGGCATCTACCTTTTTACTATAACGTTTATGATAATGACCTGCTTTTACAACCCATTCAACATCTTTAGCTGATATTCTCATTTTGCCATCAAGTCTTACTAAGCTGTATGCTGTTTGCAACATATTAACCGTATCACGACCATTTTCACAGTACTCACCAATAAGTGTTCTTGCTTCATTATCTATTTCAATATTCTCTCTACCTACTGTGTGGTCTACAATAGATAGAATATCATTATATGATAAATCTTTAAAGAAGATTTCCATACACCTTGAACGAAGTGCAGGTGGTATGTCTTCTGGTCCCTTAGTAGTGGCACCTACCAGACGAAAATCTGCTGGCAAGCCATTTCTAAATACATCATGTATATCTCTTGGAATATTCTCATCGTCCTCTGAATAATAGGCACTCTCTAAAAATACCTTTCTATCTTCTAACACCTTAAGCAATTTATTCATTTGTACACCATGTAGTTCTCCGATTTCATCAATAAACAAAATACCACCATGAGCTTTCGTTACAGCACCCGGCTTAGGTTGAGGTACTCCTGCTTGTCCATAAGCACCTGCTCCCTGATAAATAGGATCATGTACAGACCCAATAAGTGGATCTGCAATACTTCTTTCATCAAATCGTAGTGTTGTAGCATCTAACTCTATAAACTTTGCATTTAATGCAAAAGGTGTACCTGGTGAATGTTTGGCAATCTCCAAAGCAATTCTTGCTGCTGCCGTCTTACCTATACCTGGATTTCCATAGATTAAAACATGCTGTGGATTTGGACCACATAAGGCGATTTTAAGCGCCTTCATCCCTTCTTCTTGCCCAATAATATCTTTTTCTTCTTTAGGTCTTAGTTTCTCAGACAATGGTTCTGTTAAGCTTATTGCTCTAAGTTCGTGCATCTTCTCTAACTTTCTACTTGACTCAGTATATATGTTAGATTTAGTAGCTGTTTGACTTTTGAGTTGTAATAAAAAATACATGCCTATTACACATGTAAAAACTAGCTGTACACCTATCATCAATTTTTCTAACATAAAAAGTCCTCCTGCTCATAGTTATATACTTTATTCAAGTATTGCCAATAAGCAGGAAAAGGATACAGTTTATAAAATAGAAATAGGTGCCTAAAAACAATTTCTTAGGCACCTATTTTAGCTTAATGTTAGGTCTTAAACTTAATAATAAATTCAAATTACTAAGCCGACTCATTATTAGATTTTTTATTTTTATCTCTAGGATTTGTTCTATCGTTGTAAACAAGTGTAGGTTGTTTACCCTCCTTGATTACTTCTTCATGGATAATAACCTTTTCTAATGCATCACCCATAGAAGGTGCTTCATACATAATATCTCTCATAATATTTTCGAAGATTGCACGAAGCCCCCTTGCACCAGTTTGTCTCTCAATAGCAAGTTCTGCTACTGCAACTAATGCATCTTTATCAAATTCTAGATTGATATTATCTAATTGGAATAATTTCTTATATTGTCTTTCAAGAGCATTTTTAGGCTCTGTTAAGATTTTTATAAGTGCATCTTTATCTAAGCTATCTAGTGAAACGATTGCAGGAATACGTCCAATAAACTCTGGAATTAAACCAAATTTTATAAGGTCTTGTGGTTCTACTTGTCTATAGATTTCTCCTACACTTTTATCTTTTTTACTTACGACGTTTGCACCAAATCCCATTGTTTTCTTACCAGTTCTATTTTCAATAATCTTTTCAAGACCATCGAAAGCTCCACCACAGATGAATAGGATATTAGTAGTATCAATTTGGATAAATTCTTGATGTGGATGTTTTCTTCCACCTTGTGGTGGTACAGATGCTACAGTTCCTTCTAAGATTTTAAGAAGTGCTTGTTGTACACCCTCACCACTTACATCACGTGTAATAGATGGATTCTCAGATTTTCTAGAAATCTTATCAATCTCATCAATATAGATGATACCCATTTGTGCTTTTTCTACGTCATAATTAGCAGCTTGGATAAGTTTTAATAAGATGTTTTCAACATCTTCGCCTACATAACCAGCTTCTGTTAATGAAGTAGCATCCGCAATAGCAAATGGTACATTTAGCATTTTTGCAAGTGTTTGTGCGAGAAGTGTTTTACCTGAACCTGTAGGACCTAAAAGTAAAATATTACTTTTTTGAATCTCAACATCATCATTTTTACTAGGTGCTTTATTAATACGTTTGTAATGATTGTATACAGAAACCGCCAATGCCTTTTTAGCTTCTTCTTGACCAATAACATATTCATCAAGATGTGCTTTAATTTCTTGTGGTTTTGGAATATCCATTAAATCTGATTCTTCGTAACTTGTTTCAAGCTCTTCTTCAATAATTTCTGAACATAATTCAATACACTCATCACAAATATATACATTTGGTCCTGCTATAAGTCTTTTAACTTGTTCTTGTGTTTTACCACAAAATGAACATCTAAGTTGTTTTGTATCATCAAACTTTGTTGGCATTCTGCACCTCCTTTTTACTATTTAGATTCAATTACTCTATCAATTAAGCCGTATTTAAGTGCTTCTTCTGCTGTCATATAATTGTCACGCTCAGTGTCGTTACAGATTGTTTCATAGTCTTGACCAGTAAATTCAGCCATCATTGTATTCATACGTTTTTTAATACGAATAATATGTTCAGCTGTAATTTGAATATCTGTTGCTTGACCTTTTGCTCCACCAAGTGGTTGGTGAATCATGATTTCTGCATTTGGAAGCGCTAAACGTTTACCTTTTGTTCCTCCTGCGAGTAAAAAGGCACCCATACTTGCTGCCATGCCCATGCAGATTGTTGATACGTCACATTTGATATAATTCATTGTATCATAAATAGCCATACCAGCTGAAATTGATCCACCTGGGCTATTGATATAGAGCATAATATCTTTATCTGGATCTTCAGCTTCAAGGAATAATAATTGAGCTACTACAAGGTTAGCTGTTACTTGATTAACCTCATCTCCTAAAATAATGATACGGTCTTTTAATAGTCTTGAATAAATATCATATGAACGCTCACCCCTATTGGTTTGTTCAACGACCATTGGAACTAAACTCATTTTCATAGCCTCCTCACATCATTTTATATTGCTAACTATAATCTTTATTATATATTGTCCCAAATATTTCTGACAATACACAAATGCCGAGCTGTGGAATAAAGGATTTATCCCTTTATTCCCTAACTCGCATTTTAAGATTACTTATATTATTTTTCTACAACGTTAGCAGATTCTGTAATAACTTTAGCTGCATTTTGAACTCTAATGTCTTGTTTTAATGCTTCTAATTGGAATCCATCAAATGTTTTTTTGATATCTTCGAATTTCATGTTGTAGTGTAATGCAATGTGTTTTAATTCTTCATCTGCTTCTTCTTCAGAAACTGTGATGTTTTCTACTTCTGCAACTTTTTCAAGTACAAGACGTGTAGCAATTTGTTTTTCAGAGTCAGCTTTGAAGTTTTCTCTGAAAGCTTCCATTGTTTGTCCTGTGAATTGTAAGTATTGTTCTAATTGTAAACCTTGAGCTTGCATACGGCTAGCGAATGTTTGTACGTTTCTGTCAACGTTTTCTTCGATCATAGCTTCTGGTACTTCAATGTTAGCATTTTCTACTGCTTTGTCAATTGCTTGTTGTTCTGCAGCTGCTTTGTTTGCTGTTTCTTTTTCTTTTTCAAGTTTTGCCTTAACATCAGCTTTGTATTCAGCTAATGTTTCAAATTCTGAAATATCTGCTGCGAATTCATCGTTGATTTCTGGTAATTCGTTTACTGTGATAGATTTAACTGTTACTTTGAACATTGCTGGTTTACCTGCAAGAGCAGCTACGTGGTATTCAGCTGGGAATGTAACGTTAACTTCTACTTCTTCACCAATGTTTTTACCGATTAATTGATCTTCGAAGTTATCGATGAATGATTTTGAACCAATTACTAATGGGTAATCTGTTCCTTTACCACCTTCGAATGCTTCACCATCTACGAAACCTTCGAAATCGATTGTTGTTTTGTCTTGTGGCATAACAGCTCTGTCTGTTACTGAGATTTCACGAGCATTTTTTTGTGCTTCTGCAGCTACTTTTGCATCT
>USPX01000078.1 GCA_900556665.1 uncultured Eubacteriales bacterium | reverse complement strand
CTCAGGAGGATTTGAACCATTAAAAGCTGTAACAGGGGATAAAAAGGTAGTACTTGGACTAATTACAAGTAAAGTGCCTACACTTGAAAATAAACATGCAATTATTGCGCGTATTTATGAAGCTGCAAAATATATCCCACTTGATAGGCTTTACTTAAGTCCTCAATGCGGTTTTGCCTCTTGTGAAATTGGAAATAAATTAACAGAAGAAGCACAATGGGCAAAATTAGCTTTAGTGAAAGAAATAGCAGAAGAAGTTTGGGGGAAATAATTAGGAACATATAAAGTAAAGTGGCAGTAGTCGTTGTTACTAGTTGATTTATAGCACACATTATAAATTACAGAATGTGTAGAGAAGTAACAATGATTACTGCCGTAATTATTTTGCAATATTATTTTATTATAAGTGTCTTTTTGCCAGTAATTCTATCCAAGCGAAGATTAAGCAGGCTTCTAGGAAGGCTGTTAGTACACAAGTTGGGGTGAAAAGTGTTTCGTGTATTTGGATAGAAATAAGCGCTATAGAAAGTATGCTGCCATTAATGATAGGGATAATCTTTTTTAATGTTTTAAAGGGTAGCTTTCTATATTTAATTAAAAATAGAAGGATTAATAACAATTGTAGGGGTATTAAGTAGGTAATATAGGAATGGGTGCCTATTGGGAGTGGTTCGTACCAGTGAAATCCTTCTATAGTTGAAGTAAAGGCAAAAAAGCTATTAAAAAGAACAAGGAGTTGTAAAATCCAAAGGATAGACTCCGAGACTTTTTTGAAATTAGTTTTAGTCATGTGTTAAGACTCCTGTTTGTAGATAGTTTTATATGTATATATTTAATATAGCATATTTTATGTAAACAGGAATATTTATATTGTATTTATAAAAGAAGAAAGAATATTAAAAAACTCTTGGTGAGGAGCCAAGAGTTTTTAATGATATTAGCGTATTAAGATTTTAACCACAGTGAGTAAGCTTTTTAGCTAAGCTTACGGCAGCAGCGGCGTTGGCGGAATAACCGTCGGCCCCTATCTTTTTGGCGAAGCTTAAAGAGAGGGGGCGACCACCCACCATTACTTTAAAGCGATCTCTGAGACATTTTTCTTCTAATAGGTCAATGACAGCTGACATATGATTCATAGTCGTTGTCATTAGGGTTGAAATGACGATAAGATCAGCATTTTCGGCTACAGCTTGTTCTACAAATGTGTCAGCTGAAACATCACGTCCTAAGTCTACGACTTCGAAACCGGCACTTTCTAGAAAGAGAGCCACAATGCTTTTTCCGATATCATGTGTATCGCCAAATATTGTACCAATAACAATTTTTTTATTTAATCCCACCTTATCTGTGGGAATGGCTGCTTTTAGAGGAGTTAGAGCAGCATACATTGCATCGGCACATAAAAGTAATTCAGGGATGAAATATTCTTCTTGTGTATAGAGGTTGCTGACTTCTTCCATTCCGGCGATTAATCCTTCTTTAATAGCACCACTGACATTATAGCCTTTTTGAATAATTTCTTCTGCTAAGAGAGCAGCTTCATCTTCATCCATATTAATTACAGCGTCTTTTAATTTATCAAAGTAAAGGACTTCTTCGTTCGTATACATATACATCCCTCCATACATCTTTTCTTTTTAAAATTTTTTCGCGATAACCAATACCTTGTTTCCGATAATTTTGATCAACATATATACTAATTTCTGCTACGCCTGCATAGGCAGGATGGGTAAAGACGTGACTAAGGACGATGAAGCCAACGACTTTACCATCTATGCATGCCACTAAGCGGCAATTAGGATCATGAGCCTTATTCCAAGCCTCCCAAGATGGTAACTGAGTTTCAAAGGTTACATCTTCATTTTTAATTGAGTTTTCATAGATTCTAAGGACGATTTTAGCATCTGCTTTTTCCATTGGTTTAATAATAATAGGTCTAACATCTGTTACCATCTTGTTTGCTCCTTCCTATAAAATGGGTAAATTAAAAGTTAAGACATTTAACAAATAAATCATTAAAGTTTTCAATATTAGCTAGTTCAACGCATTTAATATTAGAAACTAAATCTTTCATTTCTGTTCTAAAGTCTTGGTTAAGTAAGAAAGCATTACCACCTGTTTTAGAGGTATTTCCTACAAAGTCAATTTTGTCACCAAAGGTATTTGGAATAAGCCCCATATTGACAAGACTTTTAGCACGTAAATGGTAACCAAATGAACCAGCTATAAGTACTTTGTCCACGGCACTAGCTTCTACATCTTGACTAAGCATTAAAGCTTCTACACCAGAACGTACGGCGCCTTTAGCAAGTTGCACTTGGCGGATATCACTAAGTGTAAGGAAAACGCCCTTGGCAACTTCAAAGGCAAGTTTACCTTCATATTCTTTAAGATGTTCTTTAAGTGGATTATCATCTGAAAGTTTGTTAGGATCAACGAAGCGACCACTTTTTTTAATGATACCAACGCGGATGAGTTCACCTACGATATCAAAGAGTCCACTACCACAAATACCAGTTGGTGTGCAGTTACCAATTGTTCTAATTTCAATTTCATTGGTATCTGTAACCTCGAAGTATTCGATAGCACCTTTTCCAGCACGCATACCAAATGTAATATTCATACCTTCAAAGGCAGGACCAGCTGCAGTTGATGTGGCAGAAAGTGCACCATCTCTGGCAATAACCATTTCACCATTTGTACCTATATCAATAAGAAGGGTTGTACCTTTTTTCTCTTCAAGTCTTGTAGAAAGTACACCAGAAGTAATATCTGGGCCTACATAAGCAGAGATAATTGGTGGGTAATAAACAAGACCAAAAGGTGAAATTTGAATACCATTTTCTTTAGCAGTATCATAACAACCACCATAGAGAACTGGTGTATATGGGTATTTTCCAAGAGATTTAGGGTCACGATTACCTGCAAGGTGAATCATCGTTGTATTACCACTATAAATGGCTTCATAAATTTGATCTGAAGAAATATGAGCTTCGCTGCAGACTACCTCAACCATACGATTAAATTCTTTAATAATACTTTCATACATTTCTTTTAAACCATCAGGATTAGATGCAAATTTAATACGTGTTAAAACGTCTTGTGCATGTAAACTTTGAGGGTTAAGGGCAGAAGTGCTGCAAAGTTCTTTGCCAGTAAGTAAATCAATGAGAGCACAAACAACAGTTGTTGTACCAATATCAATAGATAAACCATATAAATAGCTTGTAGTATCTCCAGCTTCTATGCCGAGAAGTTCTTTGCCACCATAGATTTCTGTATCTGTACCATTAAAACGTTTTGTAATATACGGTTTATTTTCATATTCAAAAGTAGAACCTTCATTTAAGATTTTTAAAGATTCATTTTGCTTTTTAGTAGAAGCAAATTCTACAGTTACATCATCTAACACATGAGATTGACAGGCTAATACATACCCCTCAGAAGCTTCTTCATCTGTAATACGATGGCGGTCACCAGTAGATGTAATATGTGTTAAAGAAACCGCGTCAAGTTTCACTTTACATTTACCACAGGTCCCAATCCCATCACAAGGAGATTCTACAACGAGGCCAGCCTTACGAGCGGCCTCTAAAATAGTAGTTTCTCTTTCAACTTCAATAGATGTACCTTGATTTTTAAAATAAACTGTAACCATATGTGTTCCCCCCTTAGATGTTTTTAACAGCTTCTGTGAAAGCTACAATATTTTCAAGTGGTGTAGAAGTACTAAGACCACAAGCAGGTGCAATGATATTAATATCATCTTTAATAAGAGCTTCTGCACGTTTTACAATGGCAGAGGTATTAGATTGTTCCAGCATAATTGTACTAAGGTTACCCATTGTAGTAATGTGGTTATACTCATTTTTAATATTTTTGAGGCTAACAAAAGCATCTACACTAAGGGCATCACTATGGAATTTAGCACAAGAAGATTTAACGGCTTCCATTTGACCACAAATATGTATAATAGCTGGGACACCCATTGCATGAATACCATCAACTAATTTATTAAGGTATTCTACTGCATACAAATCAAACATTTTAGGTCCTAAGATTTCCCCAGTAGCAGTAGGGTCAGCTATGGAAATAGCTGTTGCCCCGTTATCTACCATAAGCTGAGCATATTCTAAAAGATGCTCTGTAACGTAATTTAAAACCTTGTGAGAATCTGTTTGTTCCTTGCGAAGCTGTTTAATGAAGGTCATAGGATCTACAATAGAAGCAGCAGTACTAATAGGACCTGTTAAGCTACCAATGGCAGGTACATCAGGATGCTTTTGACTTAAGTTATAAATCGTTTGAACCACAGCTTCAACACGATTATTTTTAGCCATACTGCCTAATGGTACAAATTCTACATCTTTTACAGAAGCAAACTTTTCTTTTTGAATTTTTGGTTCACATTCTAAGCTGCCAAAGTTAATTTCACTACCAAGAACCTCAGCTTCTATAGTCATACAGAAAGGAATACCGAAGTTTTCAAATCCTGTATATTGATGGACATCATAAGCTAAATCAGTCATTTTATCAGCAGTATGATGGGCATCGGGTAAAACATGATTATTTTTAGTCATAACGTCGACGATAGCTGCATTCATCATACCACCGGGGCAGATAATAGGTGGACGTTCAACTTTCTCTCCGCTTAGGACACGAACAAGTCTTTCTTTAGGTGAAAATACATCATTTGCCATAGTTTATCCCTCCTCTAGTTTGATTACTGTAGTAATTATGCAACACCTACTAATTTTTGAGCTAATTTAACAGCTTCAGCGGCATTTTTAGAATAGCCATCAGCACCGATTTTATCTGAGAATGATTGAGAAATAGGGCCACCACCAACCATTACTTTGAAGCGATCGCGTAGACCTTTTTCATCAAGGATTTTAATAACATCTTCCATAGCATCCATTGTTGTAGTCATAAGTGTTGAAATACAAATGATTTCAGCATCTTTTTCAATAGCTTCTTCAACGAGATCTTCAGGTGCTACATCTCGTCCAGCATCATGAACATCAAAACCAGATGTTTCAAGCATTAATTTAACTAAGTTTTTACCAATATCATGTGTATCTCCTTCGATTACGGCAATAACAACTTTATGTTTCTCTGAAGCGTCAGCTGATTTGATATAAGGTTTAAGAATATCTACGCCAACGTTCATGGCATCAGCACATAAGAGTAATTCAGGTACGAAGTATTCTTGTTCTTCAAAAAGTTCACCAGCTCGGTCCATGCCTTTTGTAAGCCCTTGGTCAATGGCAGTAAAAGCATCAATTCCTTGTGCGATGACTTCATTGGCAAGTTCTGCTACTGTATCTTCATCCATATCTACTACTGCATCTGCTAATCTTTCATAAATTGTACTCATAATGATCATCCTTTCAGGCCTCTTGGGCATTTAATTTAGTTTATTTAAAATTTAATAAGATAAATTTCTAATTAGAAATTTGCGGCTACCTGTAAATCTTGTGTATTAGAATGTGCTACTTTTACCATAGATTCTAGATTTTCAAGTGGTGTCTGCGGTGCTAAATCACAACCAGGCATAAGAATGAAACCGCCACGCTGCCAAGCTGAATCATCGATACATTTTTGAGCGGCTTCTGCAACACGTTCTTTAGAAGACATAAGCATGATTTCTGCTGGGTCGATTTGTCCTGCAAAAGCCATTTTGCCATCAAGCTTTTCTCTTGCAAGAGCTAAATCAACTTTATAATCCATAGAGAACATATCTGCTTTTGTGTCAGGTAAGACTTCTAAGATTTGAGAGGTATTACCACAAATATGAATCATTTTAGAGAATGGTTTATCACCAATTCTTTCATTGACATCAAGTAGAAGTGGTAAGGCAATTTTTTCAAACATCTTTCGACTAATCATATCGCCAGAAGCAACTGGTTCGGCTTGTGAAACATGTTCAACACCTGCATCTAAGAATAAGTTCCAATAGGTAAGTACCATTTCTTTTGTAAAGTCCATCACATATTTCATACCTTCTGGGTCTTTTCGAAGTCCTAACATAAATTCAGTAGTACCTAGCATAAGGTTAGCAAGTGTCATTGGCCCCCATTGACTAACTGCAAGCATTACCTCATCGCCAACTTTTTGTTTCATGATTTTGGTACTTTCAACCATAGCGATAATACCAGGGTCTTTTTTAATATCATCTAAGTTAAGCTTATCGATATCAGAAGGTGAAGTAATAAAAGGTTTAACAGAGGCAGCAGTACCCACTTTGTTAAATTTGGTTTTAGCACCTAAAGCTCTTAAAACTAAGTGGTTACAACCACCTGCACACCAGATTAAATCTGACTTAACTTTTTTGTTTGTATTAATGAGATAGTCAGCAGAGGCTTCTGGAGACATATCGAAAGAATCTTGGAGAGACATACCGTTTTGGTTATAAGCCCAAACGCCACCAGATAAAATGATGACTGGAACACGATCAGTTGGTTCTAATTTAACAGCCTTTTTAAATATTTCTTTTGCATTCATATGTATTCCTCCTTTTTAGATAAGAGTTGTTGGTTTTGAATTTCTATACCTGCATTATGATATAAATACTAGGGATTAAAAAGGCACAATTTTGAAGTTTCAATTGGGGACAGTAAATGAGAATTAGAAATACATTGACCTAATAAAGAAGGTCTGATATTATTTGAATAATCAAGCATAAAAGCTATCAAAGGCGATAACTTTACTACTAAAGTAATAGTCTTTGATAGCTTTTTTTGCATATTAAGCTAGCTTACATATATAGAAGGAGGGGGAGAAGATATATGATTTATTTAGACAAAAGTATTAATAAACCTTTGTATGAGCAATTATACGAGGCAATAAAGCAAGCTATTATTGAAGGAGAACTTAGTAAAAATAAAACATTAAGTTCGGTAAGGGTAATGGTAAAAGACTTGCAGGTGAGTAGAAATACAGTAGAACGTGCATATCAACAACTTTTGGTGGAAGGATATATTAGATCTGTTCCAGGTGCAGGTTATTATGTACAAGATATTGCTAATGATTATTTAAATAAATTTAGTATAGAACATAAAAAAACATTAGAAGAAGAGGTTAAGAAAAAAGTAACGCTTAAATATGACTTTGAATATGCCAGTATTGATTCGGAGTTATTTCCATGGGATAAATGGAGAAAGTATGTGCAAAATGCCATCTTGGAAGAGGCCAACCATAAAGAAATTGCTTATGAGATAAATAAGGGGAATTTATTACTTCGGAAAAATTTATGCCAATATCTAAAAGCTTATAGAGGGGTGAATTGTACACCCGAACAGATTATTATTTGTGCCGGTACGCAGTTTGGAATGGAAATTTTAACGCATATTTTGCCTCATACAAAGTATAATTTAGCCTTTGAAGAACCAGGGTTTGATGGCATGAGAGATTTATTTTTAAATAGGGGGTATAGCATCACACCTATACCTGTTTTAGGGGACGGTATAGACTTAGTGGCACTTAATAATGCAGAATGTAACCTTTTATATATTACACCTTCACATCAATTTCCTACAGGAGTAGTGACATCAATTTCTAAGCGTAATAAGCTTTTAAGATGGGCTTATAGCAATGATGCATATATTATAGAAAATGATTATGAGAGTGAATTTAGATATGGTACAAAACCTGTACCATCCTTGCAATCACTGGATCAGTATGACAAAGTGATTTATGTAGGGACACTTTCTAAAGTATTATCGCCATCTATTCGTTGTGCGTATATTGTGCTACCGGAGCAGCTTTTAGATGCTTACGATATGGGGTATGGACATTTTTATTCTGCCTTGCCTACATATAACCAAGTAGCATTAGCTAGATTTATAGAAGATGGATTACTTGAAAAACATGTAAGAAAAGTTGTGTTACTCAATGAACGTAAGTATAAGGTACTCAAAAAAGCTGTTAAGGAGCTTTTAGAAAAGAAGGTAAAGATTTGTAAGCAACCAGCAGGCGTGCATACTTTGGTAAATATTTATGGTGACAAATCTCAAGAGGAAGTTATAGAGGAAATGCGAAAAGCTTCAGTAGGTATTTATGGTACTAAACAGTATTGGTATGATAAAACATCTGCACCTGAAAATTTATTTTTATTAGGGTTTAATTCTATGTCAGAATCACAGATTATATCGGGATGTAAGCGTATGCAAGAAGTTTTAAAGTAACTTAAAAAAGACTAGTATAAATAGGCGTAAAACCTTTTAAACTAGTCTTTTATGTTATTTGCTATAAATGTTTTTTAGAAAGCAGTTCTATCCAAGTAAGTATTAAACAGGCTTCTAGAAAAGCCATTAAGATACAAGTTGG